>NZ_CAMPHH010000049.1 GCF_946885855.1 uncultured Actinotalea sp.
GCGGTGGACGGCACGGGAGAGGGGGACACCGGCGCAGTCTACGAACCGCCGCGACGGCATCCGGCACGCCAGGCGGCGCCGCCATCGCGCCTCCACCTCGCCGCCCGCGGGCCGACCAGCCGGGGGACTCGACGACACCCGCTCCCCCACCGGGCGCCGACCGGGCGCGCGGGCCGTCAGCGCCTAGGCTGGCGGCATGACCGCAGGACTCCCCGACGGACAGCTCCCCGGCCCGGTCCTCCTGGCCGCGTTCGAGGGCTGGAACGACGCGGGCTCGGCCGCGACCCAGGCGCTCGCGCACCTGCACGAGGTCTGGTCGGCGGAGCAGGTCGACGAGCTGGACCCGGAGGAGTACCACGACTTCCAGGTGAACCGACCGTCGATCGCCACGGCCGACGACGGCATCCGGGTCATCACGTGGCCCTCGACCACCGTCGCCGTCGCCGAGCCCTCTCCCGGCCGGCAGGTCGTCCTCGTGCACGGCATCGAGCCGTCCATGCGCTGGCGGACCTACTGCTCCGAGCTGCTCGAGATCGCCGAGCGCCTGCACGTCCGCACCGTCGTGACGGTCGGCGCGCTCCTGGCCGACGTCCCGCACACGAGGCCCATCCCGGTGACGACGACCTCGGACGACCGCTCCCTGCGGGAGTCGTTGAACCTCGAGCCGGCGAGCTACGAGGGCCCCACCGGCATCGTCGGCGTGCTCCAGCACGAGGCGGCGCGCCGCGGCCTGCATGCCGTGTCGATCTGGGGGGCGGTGCCGCACTACGTCGCGCACCCGCCGTCGCCCAAGGCGACGCTCGCCCTGCTCGCGCGCGTCGAGGAGCTCGTCGGCGAGAGCATCCCGCTCGGCGAGCTGCCCGAGGACGCCGAGGCCTGGCAGCTCGGCGTCGACGAGCTCGCCGCCGAGGACGCCGAGATCGCCGAGTACGTCGCCCAGCTCGAGGAGGCCAAGGACACCGCGGAGCTGCCGGAGGCGTCCGGCGAGGCGATCGCGCGGGAGTTCGAGCGCTACCTTCGCCGCCGCGACGGGGGCCCGGGCGGGAGCTGATCGCCCGACCCGCCAGAGCCGGGCGGCGACACCGTCAGACCCGGACGCCCAGCAGGGCGTCGAGGACCGTCAGATCCGGACGCCCAGCAGGGCGTCGAGGGCCCGCGCCACCAGGCCCGGGGCGCCGTCGTCGTCGCCGCCGACGCTCAGCGCCGCGTCCGCCCAGGTGTCGACGGCGCGGAGCGCGGCCGGGGCGTCGAGGTCGTCGGCGAGGGCGGTCCGGATCGCCTCGATGGTCGACGTCGCGTCGGGCCCGCCGTTGCCCGACAGCGCCGTGCGCCACCGCTCCAGGCGCGCGACGGCGTGCTCCAGCCCTGCGTCCGTCCACTCCCAGTCCTCGCGGTAGTGGTGGGCGAGGATCGCCAGGCGGACCGCCATCGGGTCGACGCCCTGCTCGCGGAGCCGGGAGACCAGCACGAGGTTGCCGAGCGACTTGCTCATCTTCTCGCCGTCGTACGCGACCATCCCGGTGTGCATGTGCACCCGGGCCCCCTCGCCCCCGAGAGCACGTGCGTGGGCCGTGCTCATCTCGTGGTGCGGGAAGCACAGGTCGCGCCCGCCGCCCTGGACGTCGAAGTCGGCCCCGAGGGCCCCCTGGGCGATGACCGTGCACTCGATGTGCCAGCCCGGCCGGCCGCGGCCGAGGTCGCCCGCGTCCCAGGCCGGCTCACCCGGCCGCTCGCGGCGCCACAGGGCCGGGTCGAGCGGGTCGCGCTTGCCGGGACGCTGCGGGTCTCCACCGCGCTCGGCGAACAGCCGCACCGTCGCGTCGTGGCCGAGGCCGGCGACGGAGCCGAAGTGCGGGTCCGCCTGCACGTCGGCGTACACGTCACCGAGGTCCGGACGGTCGCCCCCGGCACCCTCCTCGACCGGCACCCGGTACGCGAGGCCGCGGTCCAGGAGCCGCTGCACGGCCTCGGCGATGGTCGGGATGGTCTCGACGGCGCCGAGGTACGTGGTCGGCGGGATGACGCCCAGGGCGGTCATGTCCTCCGCGAAGAGCGCGGTCTGCTCCTCGGCGAGCTTCTCCCAGTCGATGCCGGTCGCGGCCGCGCGCTCCAGGAGCGGGTCGTCGACGTCGGTGACGTTGGAGGCGTAGTGGACCTCGAGCCCGGAGTCGAGCCAGGCGCGGTGCAGGAGGTCGAAGGCGACGTAGGTGGAGGCGTGGCCGAGGTGCGTCGCGTCGTACGGCGTGATCCCGCAGACGTACAGCTCGGCGACGGGACCGGGCGCGGCGAGGACCAGCTCGCCGGAGGTGCTGTCCACGACCCGGACCTGCGGTCCGCGTCCGGGCAGCTCGGGCACGTGGGGGGCGGGCCAGGTTCGCACCCTCGAAGCCTAAGCCAGCACCCGCGACGCCCGTGACCGGTCGGTCACGCCCCCGTGCAGCCGCAGGACTCCCGGTGCCGCACGACGGCCGGCACCTGGAGCGCCCGGGGCGGTGAGTCGGAACCGGCGATCCGCCGCAGGAGGAGCCGGACCGCCGTCGCGCCGATCGCCCCCGCGTCCTGGGCCACGGTGGTGAGCCGGGGCGAGAAGACGTCCGCCCACTCGAAGTCGTCGAAGCCGACGACGGCGACGTCGGCCGGGACGGACAGGCCACGCTCCCGCAGGGTCCGGACGGTCGCGATCACCATCGCGTTCTGCGCGGCCACGATCGCCGTCGGCGGTTCGGGCAGGTCCAGCAGCGCGCCGACGACGTCGCGCGTGCGCTCGGGGTCGGAGCCGCCGCGGACGACGAGCTCCGGCACCTCCGGCAGCCCCGCGGCGGCGAGGCCCCTGCGGTACCCGGCGACGCGCTCCTCGCTCGTCGTCAGTCCCTCGAGACCCGCGACCATCGCGATCCGGCGGTGCCCGCGCTGCGCGAGATGGTGCACGAGCTGGGCCATCGGCTTGATGCTCTCGCTGCAGACCGAGTCGAAACGGGGGTCGGGCGCGCGGTCGACCAGCACGGTCGGCAGGCCGCTGCGCGCCAGCCGGTCGAGAACGGTCCCGGCCCCCGCGGACGGGGCGAGGACGAGGCCGTCGAGCCGCCGCTCCCGCAGGGCCGCGACCACGCGGGCCTCGGTGTCCGGGTCGTCATGGGTGTCGGCCAGCACCAGCGTGTAGCCGGCGGCGCTCGCAGCCTCCTCGATCGCGTGGACGACCTCCCCGAAGTAGAGGTTCGTCAGCGCCGACATCGCGACGCCGATCTGCTGGGTCTGCGCCCGGACGAGCGACCGGGCCTGGTGGTTGGGCACGTAGTCGAGGGCGTCGACCGCCTCGAGCACCCGGTCCCGCGTCTCCTGGCTCACGAACCGGGTCCGGTTCAGCACGTGGGACACGGTCGAGGCGGAGACGCCCGCTCGGCGCGCGACATCGGTGATGGTGACCACCGTCACAGCATGCCGCCCGGACAAGCGTTTGCGCAAACGCTTGCCCGTTCCTCCTGTGACCTGTTTCACTCGAAAGCACCACACCGGTGCCAAAGAACCGCACCGTCAACGCAAAGGAGCGACCGTGAGAAGGAATCGGCTGGAGAGTCACCGACCGGCCCGGCGTCTGCGCGGCAGGCTCGTCGCCGCGCTCGCCGCCACGAGCCTGGTGGCCGCGTGCGGCTCCGGGGACGCCGACGCGGGCGACGCCGGCGATGCCACCACCGGCGACGAGGGCGGCACCGTCAGCATCGGCCTCATCACCAAGACGGAGACCAACCCCTTCTTCGTGACGATGCGCGAGGTCGCGGCGGAGTACGCCGCGGAGCAGGGCGTCGAGCTCACCGCCCTCGCCGGGGAGTTCGACGGCGACAACGAGGGCCAGGTCCAGGCGATGGAGAACCTCATCGCCCAGGGGGTCGACGGAATCATGATCACGCCCAACAACTCCACCGGGGTCCTGGGCGCGATCGAGCAGGCCCGTGCGGCGGGGATCATCGTCATCGCCCTCGACACGGCGACCGAGCCCGAGGACGCCGTCGACGCGACGTTCGCGACCGACAACTTCGAGGCCGGGCGGCTGCAGGGCGCCTACGTGCGCGCCGCGCTCGGGGACGAGGAGCCCCGGCTGATCATGCTGGACGGCACCGCCGGCGGCACGGTCGACACCTTCCGGCACGACGGCTTCCTCGAGGGCTTCGGCCTGGAGGAGGGCGACCCGGCGATCCTCGGCATGGAGAACACCCAGGGCGACCAGAACACGGCGCAGACCGCGATGGAGAACCTCCTGCAGCGCAGCGCGGACGTCAACGCGGTCTACACGATCAACGAGCCCGCGGCGCGTGGCGGGTTCGCGGCCATCGAGGCCGCCGGGCTCGCGGACCAGGTGGTCATCGGCTCGATCGACGGCGGGTGCGAGGGCGTGCAGGACGTCGCGGACGGCAAGTACGCCGCCACGGTGATGCAGTTCCCGGCCGAGATGGTCCGCCAGGGCATCGACGCGATCGCACAGGCCGCCGGGGGCGGCGAGCCGCCGTCGGGCTTCGTGGACACGGGCAGCGTCGTCATCACGGACAACCCTGTCGACGGCATCGAGTCGGAGTCGACTGAGTGGGGCCTGGAGAACTGCTGGGGCTGACCGCACCCGGCAGCAGCTGACCGCGCCGGCGGAAGTCCCGGGCGGCGCGGTGGGGACCGAGCACTGCTCCCCCACCGCGGCCGTCCGGTCCCGCCGGCGGTCACCGCAGAAGAGACGAGGACCGACCATGACCGACACCACGACCGCCGCGGACCCGCCCACCCAGGGCCCGGCCCCGGCGTCCTCCGAGCGCCGGGAGGCGCTCGGGCGCTCTCTCCGCAACCCCCTCGTGGGGCCTCTCGCCGCGCTCGTCCTCGCGATCGTGATCTTCACCGTCACCACCGACACGTTCGCGACGGCCGGCAACGCCTCCCTCATCCTCCAGCAGTCGATCGTCATCGGGACGCTCGCGCTGGGGCAGACGCTCATCATCCTCACCGCCGGGATCGACCTGTCCAACGGCGCGATCGCGGTGCTCGGGACGATCGTCATGGCCAAGTGGGTCTTCGACGGTGGCGACCCCCTGCTGGCCCTGCTGCTCGGGATGACCGTGACCGTCGTCCTCGCGACCATCAGCGGCCTGCTCGTGACGCGGCTCGGCCTCCCGCCGTTCATCGTGACGCTGGGCATGCTCACCGTCGTCTTCGCCCTCGCCCGCCTCTACTCCGGGTCCCGCAGCTACTCGGTGAGCGACCCGCTGCTGCGCTTCTGGGGCCAGGGCACGACGATCGGCGGCGTCCGCATCACCTGGGGCACCCTCCTGCTCATCGTCGTGTTCTCCGCGTTCTGGTTCGCCCTCGCCAAGACCGGCTGGGGGCGCCACGTCTACGCCGTGGGGAACGCACCCGAGTCGGCACGACTGGTCGGCATCAAGGTCAACCGCACGATCCTCTCCGTCTACGTGGCGGCCGGCGCGCTCTACGGCCTGGCGGCGTGGCAGGCCCTGGGCCGGATCCCCAACGCGGACCCGAACGCCTACCAGACCGCCAACCTCGACAGCATCACGGCCGTCGTCATCGGCGGCACGAGCCTCTTCGGCGGTCGGGGCAGCGTCCTGGGCACCCTCATCGGCGCGCTCATCGTCGGCGTGCTCCGGTCCGGGCTCACCCAGGCCGGCATCGACAACCTGTACCAGGACCTCGCGACGGGCGTCCTCGTCATCATCGCGGTCTCCCTGGACCAGGCCTCGCGAAGGAGGGCGGCACGATGAGCACCACCACGCAGACACACGGCACCGGGGGCGCCGCGGACGGCGCGCGCCCCACGCCCGTCCTGGAGGGGCGTCGGCTGTGCAAGTCCTACGGTCACGTCCGCGCCATGGTCGACGCCGACTTCGAGCTCCTGCCCGGCGAGATCCTCGCCGTCATCGGTGACAACGGCGCCGGCAAGTCGACCCTCGTCAAGGCCCTGTCCGGAGCGGTCGTCCCGGACAGCGGCGAGCTGCTGCTCGACGGCGAGCCGGTCACCTTCCGCTCCCCCATCGAGGCGCGGGCGCACGGCATCGAGACGGTCTACCAGGACCTCGCGGTCGCGCCGGCGCTCGACATCGCCTCCAACCTCTACCTCGGCCGGGAGGTGCGTCGCCCCGGTCCGCTCGGCTCCGTCCTGCGGATGGTCGACACCCGGGCGATGCGCGAGGAGGCCCGGGCCCAGCTCGACGCCCTCGGGGTGCGCGTCCCGGACGTGCGCCAGCCGGTCGAGAGCCTGTCCGGGGGGCAGCGCCAGAGCGTCGCCGTGGCGCGGGCGGCCGCGTTCGGGACCAAGCTCGTCATCATGGACGAGCCGACGGCGGCGCTCGGCGTGCGGGAGTCCGGCATGGTGCTGGACCTCATCCGGCGGATCAGCGCACGGGGACTGCCCGTCGTGCTCATCTCGCACAACATGCCGCACGTCTTCGACATCGCGGACCGGATCCACATCCACCGCCTGGGGAGCCGCGTGGCCGTCGTGAGCCCGCAGACCCACACCATGGCGGACGCCGTGGCGATCATGACCGGGGCGGCCCGGCCCGACGAGGTCGGGGGACGCAGCCACTACGACGAGAAGAAGCACCGGCGGGAGGCCCAGGGCTCATGAGCAGGTCCGCGACCGGCACCACCCTCGACCCCGCGCTGCTCGAGCGGGCGCGGCGGCTCGCGGACGCCGGGGGCCGACGACTCCTCGGGATCACCGGACCCCCGGGCGCCGGCAAGTCCACGATCGCCGAGGCCCTGGCGCAGGCCCTGGGCGACACGGCACGCCTCGTGGGCATGGACGGGTTCCACCTCGCCGAGGCAGAGCTGCGCCGCCTGGGCCGCCGCGACCGCAAGGGAGCGCCGGACACGTTCGACGCCCTCGGCTACGTGGCGCTGCTGCGCCGCCTCCGCGCGGCCGACGAAGAGGTGGTCTACGCGCCCGCCTTCGACCGGTCCCTCGAGGAGGCGATCGCGGGGTCCGTCGCGGTGCCCCGCGACGTCGCGCTCGTCATCACCGAGGGGAACTACCTCCTCGTCGACGACGGGCCGTGGGTGGCGGTGCGCCCGCTGCTCGACGAGTGCTGGTACGTGGAGCCGCCCGAGGGCGAGCGGATCCAGCGGCTCGTCGCCCGCCACGAGCGCTTCGGCCGCAGCCCCGAGGAGGCGCGCGAGCGGTCCCTCGGCTCGGACCAGCGCAACGCCGAGGTCATCGCGGCCACCCGCGGGCACGCCGACCTCGTCGTCCGCTGAGCGCAGACCGCACCGGTCCTCCAGGCCCCGACGCCGGTCCCCCGGAACCCTGCCCGGGGGGCCGGCGTCGGCGTGGGTCGCGGCGTCCAGGAGCCGCCCCGGTCAGGCGTCCGCGCCGGAGAGGGGCTCCAGCACCCCGGCCAGGAGCAGCACGACCACGACGGCGGCCAGCACCAGCCGGTAGACCACGAACGGCATGTAGCTGTAGGTCGACACGACCTTGAGGAAGCCGATGATCACCAGGTAGCCGACGCCGAACGCGACGACCGTCGCCAGGGCCGTCAGCGCGAGCGAGGGCGTGCCCGCCGTGCCGAACTCGTCCAGGCTCGTGAAGAGCTGCTGGAAGCCGGAGCCGAGCACCGCCGGGATCGCCAGGAGGAACGAGTACCGGGCGGCGGCCTCGCGGGTGTAGCCCATGAGCAGCCCGGCCGTGATCGTGCCGCCGGAGCGGGACACCCCCGGCACCAGCGCCATCGCCTGGGCGAACCCGAAGAGCACCGCGTGCTTCCAGGTCAGGGTGTCGAGGGTCCGCTGCTTGGCGCCGACCCGGTCGGCGATCCCGAGGAACACCGCGAACAGGGCGAGCATCCCGGCGACGACGTAGAGGTTGCGGAACGGCCCGACGATCTGCTCCTCGAACGACAGACCGAGCACCACGATCGGGACCGTGCCCAGCGCGATCCACCAGGCGAGCCGGGCGTCGGGGTCCTGGCCGCCGAGCCGGTCCCGCCACGTCGGGCCGTGCTCGCCGCGCAGCGCGCGCCACCACGCGGCGACGATCCGGGCGATGTCGCGGCGGAAGTACAGCAGCACGGCCGCCTCGGTGCCGATCTGGGTCACCGCGGTGAACGCGGCCCCCGGGTCGGCGCCGCCCGGGAGCACCTGCCCGACGATGCGCAGGTGCGCGCTGGAGGACACCGGGAGGAACTCGGTGAGCCCCTGCACGAGTCCGAGGACGACCGACTCCCACCACGTCACGCCGGGCAACGTTACCGGGGAGCGCCCCGGTTTCCCGCCGCCCGCGCGCCGTCGGCCCGCATGCCGCCCCGCCGGTAACCTGCACGACCATGGAGGAGCGAGTCGTCGGTGGCACCGGTCTGCGCGTCTCGGCCCTGGGGCTGGGGACGCTGACCTGGAGCCGGGACACGGACGAGCACGAGGCGGCCGAGCAGCTGCGCGACTTCGTCGACGCGGGCGGCACCCTCCTGGACACCGCCGCCTCCTACGCCGACGGCGCCGCGGAGGAGCTCATCGGCGACCTCCTGCGCACGACCGTCTCCCGCGACGACGTCGTGCTGTGCACCAAGGCGGGCGTTCGGCACGCCCCGGGGGGCCGGGTCGTCGACGCGTCCCGCGGGGCGCTGCTGTCCTCCCTCGACGGGTCGCTGCAGCGGCTGGGCACCGACCACGTGGACCTGTGGCTGGTCCAGACGCCGGACCCCCGGACACCGCTGGCGGAGACCGTCGACGCGCTCCGGCTGGCGCTGGACACGGGACGCGCGCGCTACGTCGGCCTGTCGAACCACGCGGGCTGGCAGACGGCGCGCGCGGCGACGCTGCTGGGCCCGGGGCGGCTCGCGGCCGTCGAGGTCGAGTACTCGCTCCTCCAGCGTGGGGTCGAGCGGGAGGTCGTGCCCGCCGCCGCGGACCTCGGCGTCGGGGTCCTGGCGTGGTCGCCGCTCGGCCGGGGCGTGCTGACCGGCAAGTACCGCCGTGCCGTGCCGGCGGACTCGCGGGCGGCGTCGGCGCACCTGTCGGGTTTCGTCGAGCCGTACCTGGGGCGCGAGGCGGCGCCCGTGGTCCAGGCACTCGTGACGGCCGCGGACGGGCTGGAGCGCAGCCCGCTCGAGGTGGCGCTGGGGTGGGTCCTCGGACGGCCGCAGGTGGCGTCCGCGATCGTCGGTGCCCGCACGGCCGCACAGCTGCGGGCGTCCCTCGCGGCGGATCTGCGGCTGCCGGCGGCGATCACCGCGGCGCTGGACGAGGTCAGCGCGCCGGCGGTGGGCTACCCCGAGCGGCGCTGAGCCGGGGCGACCTCCGCCCCGCGGACGCGGCTCAGTCGTCCTCGTCGAGCTCCGTGCCGTCGAGGTCGTCGTCCTCGTCGAGGTCGTCCTCGTCGAGGTCGTCGTCATCGTCCGCCTCGTCGTCGGCGAGGTAGAACGGCAGGGTCTCCCCGTGCACCCGGACCAGGGCGTCGTCGTAGACCTCGAACGCGTCGGCGAGGACGTCGTACGCGTCGTCCACCGCCGGGTCGTCCTCGTCGCGCCGCGTGCTCACGGCGTGGAAGTGGGCCTCGAGCGCTGCCTGGAACCTGTCGAGCGCGGCGCGCGGGTCTACCGTCATGCCCTGACCGTAGCGCCGGGACGTGCACAATGACACTCGATCCGTCGACACCACGGAGGTCCATGTGGGGACGAGCACGACGCGGCAGCCGGCCGTGCAGGGGTGGCGAGCCCGCGGCGAGTACGAGTACCGGGTCATCACCCTCGACCGCAGCACCCGTGTCAACGATGCCCGTCGTCTCCTCACGGAGGAAGCCGAGTACGGCCGCTGGGAGCTGGCCCGCACCCTCGTCCACGCGGGCGGCGAACGGAAGGTCTGGCTCCGGCGCAAGATCATCCGGGCGGTCAGCACGCTCTGAGCCCGGTGGGCCGCGCGCGGACGGACCGGGGACGCGCGGGACGTCGATGCGCGCCGCGACCGGCCCGGTCAGCAGGTGGCGAGCAACCGGTCGAGAACGCGCGTGCCGAACCGCAGGGCGTCCACCGGCACGCGCTCGTCGACGCCGTGGAACATCGCCGAGAAGTCCAGCGAGGCCGGCAGGCGCAGGGGGGCGAAGCCGTAGCCGGTGATCCCGAGCCGGGACAGCGACTTGTTGTCCGTGCCGCCGGACAGCATGTACGGCAGGACGGTGGCCTCCGGGTCCTCGTGGTGCAGCGCCGCGACCATCGCGTCGACGAGGTCCCCCTCGAACGGCACCTCCAGGGCGACGTCCCGGTGGATGTCCTCGACCCGGACGCGCTCCCCCGCGAGGCGTTCGAGCGTGGCCCGCGCCTCGTCCTCGTGGCCCGGGAGGAACCGCGTGTCCAGGACGGCCTCCGCGCGGCCGGGGATGACGTTGGCCTTGTAGCCGGCCGCGAGCTGGGTGGGGTTCGCGGTGTTGCGCAGCGTGGCGCCGACGAAGCGGGCCGCCGGGCCCAGGGCGTCGACGAGCCGCCCGACGGCGTCCGGGTCCTCCGGCTCGAACGGCAGCCCGGTGAGCTCGGCGACGCCGTCGAGCAGCTGCCGGACGGTCGGGGTGAGCTGCTGGGGCCAGGCGTGGGCGCCGATGCGCGCGACCGCCGCCGCGAGCTCGGTCACCGCGTTCTCCTCGTTGACCTGGGAGCCGTGGCCCGCCCGGCCCTCGGCGACCAGCCGCAGCCAGCCGATCCCCTTCTCGGCCGTCTGGAGCAGGTACGTGCGGTGCCCGCCCACGTCGACGGAGTAGCCGCCGACCTCGCTGATCGCCTCGGTCGCGCCCTCGAAGAGCTCGGGACGGTGCTCCACCGCCCACCCGGCGCCGTACCGACCGCCGGCCTCCTCGTCGGCGAACATCGCGACGACGACGTCGCGGGCCGGCCGGCGGCCCTCGCGCGCCATCTGCCGCACGACGGCCAGGATCATCGCGTCCATGTCCTTCATGTCGACGGCACCGCGGCCCCACAGCAGGCCGTCGCGCTCCTCGCCCGCGAAGGGGTCGACCGACCAGTCCTGCGCCGCCGCGGGCACGACGTCGAGGTGGCCGTGCAGGACGAGCGCCGGCCGGGAGGTGTCGGCCCCGGCCAGCCGGACGACGACGTTCGCCCGTCCGGGCTCCGTCTCGAACAGCTCGGGGTCGAGGCCGACCTCGGTGAGCAGGCCCATGACGTGCTCCGCCGCGACCCGCTCGCCCGGGCCGGAGCCGTCACCGAAGTTGGAGGTGTCGATCCGCAGGAGGTCCTGGCAGATGCCCACCACCTCGTCCTCGGCGCGGGGGTGGGCGGCGGTCCCGGCGGGGGCGTGCGACGTCATGCCCGGCACGCTACCTTCCGCCCGCCACGCCGCCCGCCGAACCGTGCCGGACCGTGGCGAACCGACCGTCCCCCGACGCCGGGCGGCAACGGCCCGCCTCAGCCGACCGCGTCGAGCCCGCGGCGGGCGAGCAGCGGCTCGATGCGCGGCTCACGACCGCGCAGCTCGCGGAAGGTGTCCATGACGTCGCAGGACCCGCCCCGCGAGAGCAGCATGCGCCGGAACCTGTCCCCGTTCTCCCGCCGCAGCCCGCCGTGCTCGCCGAACCACTCCACCGTCTCGGCGTCCAGCACCTCGGACCAGATGTAGGAGTAGTACGCCGCCGCGTACCCGCCCCCGAAGACGTGGTTGAAGTAGGTCGTCCGGTACCGGGGCGGCACGGCGTGGACGGCGATCCCCGCGGCCTCCAGCGCCCGGGCCTCGAACGCCACGACCTCCTCGACGTCCGTCGGCACCTCCTCCGGCGCCAGCTGGTGCCACGCCTGGTCCAACAGCGCCGCCGCGAGGTACTCCGTCGTGGAGAAGCCCTCGTTGAACTGCCGCGACGCGATCATCGTCTCGACCCACTCGCCCGGCAGCGGCTCGCCCGTCTCGTGATGGACCGCGTACCGGCGCAGCACGGCTGGGTCCCACGCCCACATCTCGTTGACCTGCGAGGGGTACTCCACGAAGTCGCGCGGCACCTCGGTGCCGGACTGCGACGGCAGCCGGACGGCCGAGAACAGGCCGTGCAGCGCGTGGCCGAACTCGTGGAACATCGTGATGACCTCGTCCCACGACAGGAGCGTCGGCTCGTCGGCGGGCGGCTTGGGGATGTTGAGGTTGTTCATGACCACGGGGAGGTCGCCGAGCAGGCCGCTCTGGTCCACGAGGTTGTTCATCCACGCGCCACCGCGCTTGGACGCACGGGTGTACCAGTCCGCGAGGAACAGGCCGATGCCGGTGCCGTCGGCGTCGTGCACCTCGTACACCTGGACGTCGTGGTGGTACCCGACGAGGTCCTTGCGCCGGGTGAACGTGATCCCGTAGAGCTCGGTCGCGGCGTGGAAGACGCCGTCGTGCAGCACCCGCTCGAGCTCCAGGTACGGGCGCAGGAGCGCGTCGTCGAGGGCGTAGCGCTCCTGGCGGACCCGCTCGGCGTAGAACGACCAGTCCCAGGGCTCGAGCGTCGCGCCGGGCTCGTCCCGGCGCAGCGCCTCCTCGAGGTCCGCGGCCTCCCGGCGCGCGTTCGCCGCGGCCGCGGGTGCGAGCCGGTGGAGCATGCCGTCGACCGCCCCGGTGGTGCGCGCGGTGGAGTCGTCGGCGACGTAGGCCGCGTGGTGCTCGAAGCCGAGGAGCCGGGCGCGCTCGGCGCGCAGGCGGGCGAGCTCGAGCAGGATCGCGCGGGTGTCGTGCTCGCCGCCGCGGCCGCCGCGGGAGACGGACGCCTGGTGCACGCGCCGGCGGACATCCCGCCGGCGCAGCGAGGCGAGGACCGGCTGCTGGCTGTAGAGCATGAGCTCCAGGAGCCAGCCCGTGTCGTGCCCCCGGTCCTGCGCCGCCTGGCGCGCGGCCGCGACGGCGTCCTCGGGCAGGCCCTCGAGCTCGGCCTCGTCCTCGACGAGCACCGCAGAGGCGTTGGTGTCCGCGAGGAGCTCGCGCCCGAACGCCGTCTCGAGCGTCGTGATCCGGGCGTTGAGCTCGCGCAGGCGGGTCTTGGCGTCGTCGTCGAGCGCGACACCGGCGCGGCGCAGGTCCCGGAGCATCTCCGACAGCGACCACGCGGCGTCGTCGGGCAGCGTCACCTCGCCCGCGGCGACGCGGCCCTGGAGCGCCTCGAGCCGGTCGTGCAGGCGCCGGTCCAGGTAGATGGCGTCGTGGTGCGCGGCCAGGCGCGGCGCCAGCTCCTCCTCGAGGGCGTCGAGCGCGTCGGCGGTGTCGGCGCTGGTCCGGCTGAAGAACACGGTGCTGACGCGGTGCAGGAGCGCCCCGGACCGCTCGAACTCGAGCAGGACGTTGTCCTCCGTCGGCGGCTCCGGGCTGGTCACGATCGCCTCGACCTCGGCGCGCTCCTCGGCCATCCCGGCCTCGAACGCGGGCAGGTAGTGCTCGTCGCGGATCGCCGCGAAGTCGGGCAGCCCATAGGGCAGGTCCGAGGGCGTGGCGAAGGGGTTGGCCGGGTCCAGGGCGGGGACGGTCGAGGTCGTCGAGGTCATGGGGTGGATCCTCTCGCGGTCGGGTCGGGCTCGCGTGTCGGGGCCGGGCGGCTGCGAACGGCGTGGGTGCTCAGGTCGGCGGTGCGGGCACCTCGACGGTCGTGCCCGGCCACGGCTGCACCGGCTCCCGCGGGTCGCCGCGCAGCAGACCGCCGACCCAGTCGTCGCGGCGGACGTCGCGCTGCACCCCGCCGAGCCGCACCGCGCCCTCGAACCGGAACCCGTGCCGCCAGACCGCCCGCCACGAGCGCCAGTTGCCGCTGTACGCCTTCCACTCGACGCGGTCCAGGTCCATGCCGGCCGGGTCGAACGCGTGGTCGAGCACGAGCCCGAGCGCGCGGTGCAGGTGACCCTGCCCGCGCGCCTGCGGGGCCATCCAGTAGCCGATCTCCGCGCACCGCACGGGCTTGCGGCCGAGCCCCACCATGCCCGCCACCTGGCCGCCGACGCGCACGGCCCACGTCCGCTCGCGGTCCTCGACCCATCCCCCGTCGACGAGCTCCTCCACGAACCACACCGCGTGCTCCCGCCGGTAGGGGCGAGGCACGACCGTCCACTCCTGGATCTCGGGGTCCTGGCAGAGGGAGGTGATCACGTCGACGTCGTCGAGGGTGGGCGCGGACAGCGTGACGACGTCGTCGCCGAGGGTCACCGGGTGCATCGGCGCAGGGTAGGCCGACGACGCCGTCGCGGCACACCGCTTTCGACGGCGCGCTCGCGACCCGGCTCAGACGAGGACGGCCTCCGGTGCCTCGCTCGCCATCCCGTGCGCCTCCGCGACCCCCGCGTGCAGCAGCACGCCCTCGTGCGTCGTGAGGCCCTTGGCGAGCACCGGGTCGGCCGCGAGCGCCGCGCGCCAGCCGTGCTCGGCGAGGGCGCTGACGTACGGCAGGGTGACCGCCGTGAGGGCGTGCGTCGACGTCACGGGGACCACCCCGGGCATGTTGGCGACGCAGTAGAAGATCGAGTCGTGCACCCGGAAGGTCGGCTCCGCGTGCGTCGTCGGGCGGGTGTCCTCGAAGCAGCCGCCCTGGTCGACGGCGATGTCGACGAGCACCGAGCCGGGCTTCATGCGGCTGACGAGCTCGTTCGTCACGAGGGTGGGTGTGCGCCGGCCGGGCACCAGCACCGCCCCGACGACGAGATCGGCTGTGAGCACGGCCTCCTCGACGGCGTACGGGCTCGAGGCGACCGTCCGCACCCGGCCTCCGTAGGCGGCGTCGAGCTGGCGCAGGCGCGGCAGGCTGACGTCGAGGATGGTGACGTCGGCGCGCAGGCCCACGGCGATGTCGGCCGCATGCCGCCCGGACACGCCGCCCCCGATGACGACGACGTTCGCCGGCGGGACCCCCGGCACGCCGCCCGGCAGCGCGCCCCGGCCGCCCTCGCTCTTGAGCAGGTGGTACGCGCCGACCTGGGTCGCGAGCCGCCCGGCGACCTCGCTCATCGGGGCCAGCAGGGGCAGACCGCCGTCGGGTGTCTCGACCGTCTCGTAGGCGATCGACGTCGTGCCGGCGCTCAGCAGGGCCTCGGTGCACGGACGGCTGGCGGCGAGGTGCAGGAACGTGAAGAGGACCTGGTCCCGGCGCAGGAGGCCGTACTCGGACTCCACCGGCTCCTTCACCTTGCAGACCATCTCGGCGGACCACGCGTCGGCGGCCGTGGGCACGACGCGTGCGCCGGCGCCCTCGAAGTCCGTGTCCGAGATCCCGGAGCCGACGCCGGCCCCCGCCTCGACGAGCACCTCGTGCCCGTGCCCGACCAGCGTGTGGACGCCCGCGGGCGTCATTGCCACGCGGTACTCGTGGTTCTTCACCTCGGCGGGGATGCCGATCTGCATGGGGAGCCTCCTTGGTCGCCTGGTGCGAGAATGGCACGTAGAGGGCCGTCAGAACAGTGGGAGTCAGCAGTTTGGCTGATGCCCGACGACGGAATCTGTTTCAGAACAGCGCTTTGACCACGAAGAACGCATGACCCCGCGGGGTC
>NZ_CAMPHH010000050.1 GCF_946885855.1 uncultured Actinotalea sp.
CGCGATCGAGCTGGACGTCCAGCTCACAGGGGACGGTCACGTCGTCGTCATCCACGACGACACGCTCGACGCGACGACCGACGGCACCGGTGCGCTGGGCGAGACGGCGCTCGCGGACGTGCGCGCCGCCGACGCGGGGAGCTGGTTCGCCCCGGCGTACGCCGGGCAGCGGGTGCCGACGTTCGACGAGGTGCTCGACCTGCTCGCCGCCCGGCCCGGGATCGACCTGCTCCTGGAGGTCAAGGGCTCCTGGACGGTCGAGCAGGTGCGCCGGGTCACCGAGCCGATCGCGACCGCGGGGCTCGTCGACCGCGTGGTGGCGCAGAGCTTCTTGCCGGAGACGGTCGCGGCCCTGCGCGAGGCCGCGCCGGACCTCCGGCGCGGGCTGCTCGTGCTCGAGGCCGGACCCGACCTGCTCGAGCGGTGCGCGGAGCTGGGCGTCGTCACGTGCAACCCGCACGGGCTGCTGCTCCTGCAGCAGGCCGACCTCGTGGACCGGCTGCACGACGCTGGGCTGCAGGTCCTCGTCTGGACGCTCGACGAGCCGGACCAGTGGGCGGCGGCCGTGGCGCTCGGGGTCGACGGGATCATCACCGACCGCCCGGACCGGCTCGCGGGGTGGCTCGCCGCCCACCGGCCCGCGACCGTCGCGGCGGATGCCGTCGTCTGACGGTGATCGGCGCGGCCGGCCGGTCGGCCGCGCCGGTCGGTCGCGGTCGATCATCGCCCGTCGCCGAACGCGCAACGGGGAGACTTCGGAGCACATGTCGCCCCGAAGTCTCCCCGTTGTCGTGGGGACGCCGCCCGACCGGGCGGGGGCCGGCCGGGCCGGTGACGGCGGAGCGACTCAGCCCGCCGACGGCGCGTCGTGCCGGCGGTACACGTCGCTCATCCGGCCGGCGGGGTCCAGGCGCTGCAGCACGGCGTCGGTGATCGCGGTGAGCTGGGCGATCTGCTCCGGGGTGAGCGCGTCGATGACGTGCTCGCGGACGGTCGCGACGTGCCCGGGGGCCGAGGCCACGACCTTCTCCCAGCCCGCGGCGGTGAGCCGGGCGTTGGTGGCGCGGGCGTCCTCGGGGCAGGGGAACCGCTCGACCAGGCCGCGGTCCTCGAGGCGGCGCACGACGTGCGAGAGCCGGGGGAGCGTGGCGTTCGTCTGGGCGGCCAGCTGCGTCATGCGCAGGGTGCGGTCGGTCGCCTCGGACAGCATCGCGAGCACGTAGTACTCGAAGTTCGTCAGGTCGGCGTCCCGGCGCAGCTGCTGGTCCAGGCGGCCCGGCAGCAGCTGGAGGACGGCGGCGAGCCGGACCCAGGCGGCCAGCTGCTCGCGGGTGAGCCACGTCGTCTCCATGCGACCAGTCTAGCGGAAAGGTTGTCGAAACAATCAAAGCCCTGCTACGGTCTACTTGTAGCGACAACCAATCAAGCGCCACGAGCGCACCGACGCACCAGGGAGACACCATGAGCACCGTCACGATCCTCGGCACCGGAACCATGGGCACGGCCATCGCCGGCCTCGTCGAGAAGGCCGGCCACCCCGTCCAGCTCCTCGGCACGGCGGACGCCGCGACACCCGTCGGCGGGGAGATCGTCGTCCTCGCCGTCCCGTACCCGGCCGTGGCGCAGATCCTCGCCGAGCGCGGCGACCAGCTCGCCGGACGCGTCGTCGTCGACATCACCAACCCGGTCGACTTCGAGACCTTCGACTCCCTGAGCGTCCCCGCCGACTCCTCGGCCGCCGCCCAGATCGCCGCCGCTCTGCCGACGGCGCGCGTCCTCAAGGGCTTCAACGTGAACTTCGCCGCCACGCTCGCGACGGGCGTCGTCGGCGACCAGGTCACGACCGTCCTGCTCGCCGGGGACGACGCGGACGCCAAGGGCCAGGTCGCGCAGGTCGTCGAGGCCGCGGGGCTGCGGGTCGTCGACGCCGGCTCGCTGCGCCGCGCGCGGGAGCTCGAGGCGCTCGGCTTCCTCCAGATCACCCTCGCCGCCGCGGAGAAGACCCCGTGGACCGGAGGCTTCGCGCTCCAGGCCTGAGCGCACCGGCGCGGGGCGGGGCCGGCGTCGTCACCCCGGTGGAGCTGCCGGACCGCACCGAGGCGTACGTGACCGGCGACTCCGGCGCACGGCCACGCGCCGTCCGCCACCGCGGCGGCCACGCGCTGACCGTCGAGGTCGACGACGCCCTGGCCGACTGGCTCGCCGAACGCCTGGCCGAGCTCCCCTCGACTGGCGCCGCGACGGTCAGGGCAGGTGGGCCTCCAGGAGGTCCGCCGCGGCCCGCGCGCCGCCCAGGGAACGCAGCTCCGCGCCGAGCAGGGCGGCCGCGGCCCGGTACGACCGTCCGGCGACGACGGTGCGGTACGCCTCCGCGATCGCCGTGGGCCGCGGCGTCCCGGTCCGCAGGTCGACCCCGGCGCCGTGCCACGCGATCCGGGCGGCGACCTCCGGCTTGTCCAGGTCACCGCCGGCGACGACCAGCGGCACGTCGTGGCGCAGCGCCTGCAGCACCCCGCCGTAGCCCCCGTTGGTGATCATCACAGCGGTGCGCGGCAGCAGCTCCGCGTACGGCAGCATCTCGCCGACCCGGGCGTTCGCGGGCAGCGGTCCCGGAAGCGGCGGCGTCCGGTGCCCCGTCCCGACGACGACGAGCGCTTCCCCCCGGCGAGCGCCGTCAGCGCGGGGAGCAGCAGGTCGTGCGGGTCGACGTTCGCCGTCCCCTGGGTCGCGTGGACGACGGGCACGGCCGCGCCGACGACGTCGCCCCACCAGTCGGGCAGCGCGGCCGGTGGGACGGGGCGCGGGGCGGCGCCGTCGTCGGCGAGGTCGCCCACGAACCGGATGTGCGCTGGGAGGTCCGCCCGCGGGTAGTCCAGGCCGGGCGCGCCGGCGGCGACGACGAGCTGGGGCGAGTACCACATCGACGCGAACGTCTCCCGGTCCGCCGGCAGACCCGCCCTGCGCCGGGTCCGCTGGTAGGCGCGCGTGAGGCCGAGCATCCCGGCCCGGGACCCGGCGCCGAGCACGGCGTCCCGCAGCGCTCCCAGCGGTCCGGTCGCCGGGTGCAGCCCCAGCCCGGTGGGCGGGATGCCCTTGCCGGGCAGCCACACCGGGACGGGCGACACCGTCGCCCACCGTGACCCGAGCCGCTCGGCGGCAAAGCGGGTGCCCAGCGCCATGGGGTCGCCGGCGAGCAGGTCCCACGGCTGCTCGTCGTGGGCGGCGAGCAGGTCCGTGGCCTGCGCCGGGGCGGTGCCGAGGAAGAGGTCCTCGAGGTTGATGAGCACCTGCCGGAACGTCTTGCGGCCCTGCATGCGGGGGAACGTGGCGGCGAAGTCGCGCTCGTCGACGTCCGGCGGTGTCCGCCACGGCAGGGGCCGCGCACCGACCTCCTCGAACATCGCGGTGCAGGCGCTGCCGGTGTAGACCCGCACGTCGTGGCCCCGCCGCACGAGCTCGGCCACGACGGTGCGCAGCGGCCGGGCGTGCCCGCCGAAGGGCATCGCCGTCACGAGGATCGAGGCCACGGTTCCAGTGTCCTCCCGGGGGCGCCGCGGCGTCGGGGGACCGGCCCGCGGTGCGCCTCGACGAGCCGGCCGGGCCGCGTCGCTAGCCTCCGGTCATGCCCGCCGCCCGCAGCCGCAAGGACCGGTACGCGCGGCGCCGCCGTCGGCGGATGGCGGCCGTCGAGCACGACCTGCACCCCGACCAGTGGGCGGCGCTCGTCGCGGCCTGGGGCGGCTGCGCCTACTGCGGGGCGACGGGGGTGCCGCTGCAGCGTGACTGCGTCCTGCCGATCTCCCGGGGCGGGCGCTACACGCTGGAGAACATCGCCCCGGCCTGCGCGTCCTGCAACGCGAGCAAGTGCAACGACGAGGTGACCGGCTGGCTCCGGCGCAAGCGGCTCGACGAGCGGGCGTTCCTCGAGGGGCACGCGCGGATCCAGGCCCAGCTGCGCGCCGCTCCGGCCTGAGTCGCCGATCTCCTGAAGCTCCTGAGGCCCCGGCCCAGAGCGGGAGCGGGGCGGACCCGGCGCGCGTACGGTCCGTGGACATGAGCTCCGACGAGCAGCGCAGCCGTCAGATCGTCGACGTCCTCACCGACGCGTTCCGCGACCTCATGGAGGTGGACGCGCGGGCCTTCCGGCGCACGTTCCGCGCCATGGCCGCGGACCCGTTCGCCTTCTACCGGGGGACCGCGTGCCTCTTCTACGCCGACCTCGCGGAGGGCGAGGAGCGCTGGGCCGACGAGCGCACCGGCCGGGTCTGGATCCAGGGCGACCTGCACGCGGAGAACTTCGGCACGTACATGGACGGGCACGGCGTCCTCATCTTCGACGTCAACGACTACGACGAGGCCTACCTGGGGCCGTTCACCTGGGACCTGCGGCGCATGGCCGCGAGCCTCGCCGTCATGGGCTGGACGAAGGCGCTGCCCGACCACGCCATCCGCCGGCTCGTGGAGGTGTACCTGCGGGCCTACCTGGACCAGGCGCACCAGTTCGTCGACACCGACCGGGACCACCAGTGGTCGCTCCGCCTGGGCACGGCCCACGGGCCGGTCCGTGACGCCCTCCTGGAGGCCCAGCTGCGGACGCGCCTCGGTCTGCTCGAGCGGATGACCGTCGTGGAGGACTACCAGCGCCGCTTCCGGGAGCTGCCGAACCTGCGGGCGCTCGAGGACGGGGAGCGGGACGCCGTCGTCCGCGCCTACGAGGCCTACGTCGGGACCCTGCCCGGGTCCACGGCGCTCGGCAGCATCACGTACGACCTCAAGGACGTCGTCGGCGCGACGGGCTTCGGGATCGGCAGCGCGGGTCTGCAGGCGTACAACCTGCTGGCCGAGGGACACACGCAGGCGCTGGAGAACGACGTCGTCCTCAGCATGAAGCAGGGGGCCGTCACCCCAGCGCGGGCTGAGCCCCGGGGGGATGAGTTCCGCGGACCCGGCGGGTCTGCCCACCAGGTACTGGGCCGGGCTCCCCGGCCGCGTCGACGAGGAGGCTCCCATGTCGTTCCAGGCGTATCTCGACACCATCGAGGAGCGGACCGGTCTCACGCCGCGTCAGCTGCTCGCGATCGCCCACGAGAAGGGCCTGGACCGGCCGGAGTCGAAGGCGGGCGACGTCGTCGCGTGGCTCGCCGAGGACTACGGGCTCGGGCGCGGCCACGCGATGGCGATGTGGCACGTCATCAGCAAGGGCCCGGCCATCAGCAGCAAGCACGTCGGCAGCGACGGGGCCCACCGGGACGCCGCCGCCACGCTGTGGCTCGACGGGAGGGCGTCGAACCCGGCTGGGTGAAGCGCCCGGGCCTGCAGCGTCCGTCCGGGTCGCGAGCGTCCCGTCGATGTCCCGCAGGAGACCCCGCGGGGTCGCGCCCCGGTCCATCTCCTGAGGCCTTGCCGCGGCGCCATGGTCACCGGGCGCATCGGGGGACCCGCACGCATGCTGGGCCGACGGGGGCTGAGACCCGGCCCCGGCACCCGACGAGAGGAGTGGACCGTGACGACGAAGGTCGAGAAGTCCCTGATCGTGAACGTGCCCGTGTCCGTGGCGTACAACCAGTGGACGCAGTTCGAGGAGTTCCCCCACTTCATGAGCGGGGTCCAGAGCGTCGAGCAGCTCGGCGACGACCGGCTGCACTGGGTCGCCGAGATCGGCGGGGTCAAGCGGCAGTGGGACGCCGACATCCTCGAGCAGGTCCCGGACCAGAAGGTCGCCTGGGCCGCGCGCGAGGGTGCGACGAACGCCGGTGCCGTGCGCTTCGAGGACCTCGGCGGCGGGCAGACGCGCGTGCACCTGTCGCTCGAGTTCGAGCCGGACGGGCTCGTCGAGAAGGCGGGGGACGCACTCGGCGTCGTCGAGCGCACCGCCGAGAACGACCTGGACCGGTTCAAGGCGTTCATCGAGGACGAGGGCTACGCGACCGGGGCCTGGCGCGGCTCGATCGCGACCCTCGGGCACGCGGGCGGCACCCCGGACGCGGACGACGCCGCCGCGTCCCGCGGTGACTCCGGGAAGGCCGGGATCAGCAAGAAGGCTGCTGCTGCGGGGCTCGGGCTCGCGGCCGCCGGCGCTGCCGCGATCGCGTCCGCGACCTCCTCGGACAAGGGCACGCCGTCCGGCGGTACCGACGAGCTGCCGTACGACCCGGCGACGCCCATCGGCCACAGGGCCGGGGACGTCCACCCCGACGACCCCTCCGAGCCGGTCGAGCCCCGAACGGGAACGGTGGACCCCCGTGCGGGCCAGGAGGGTACCGAGCCGCGGACCTGACGTGACGCCGCGGGGACGGTGGCGGCTAGCCGAGCCCCACCGGCCCCGCGGCCGGTCCCGGCCCGCAGGGCGCGCACGGCACGGGCCCGGGCTGCCGCCCGCATCCCTCAGTCCACGGCGACGAGCTGGACGACCCCCATGTGCAGCCGGTCCAGCCGGCTGAGGTACGCGACGAACTCCTCCGTCTCGCTGGGCGGGGGCGGCGAGTCCAGCCCGACGGTCAGCACGGCCCACCCGCGCTCCTCGGCGACGCCGCACCACCGCCTGTCACAGGTCGTGGTCGCCACGGGCAGGCCCCAGAGCGTGAGGTGGGCGAGGTCGTCGTCGATGACGATCCCGGCACGCTCGGCGTCCAGCGGCTCCAGCCCCGGCACGGTGGCGGGAGGGAGGCCGGCCGCGGCCGCGAACTGGTGGGCGTGGCCGCTGTGCTCGGGGTGGTCCGGGTGGACGACCCAGCAGGCCACGGGCGCGCCGTCGCTGGGGAGGGTGCCGACCCACGCCACCGACGCGAGCCCCTCCGCTCCGGCGAACCTGCCCCGGGAGGCCATGGTCGGACCGTATCCCTCCCGTGCCCGGTCTGCGCGCCCTGTGCGGGTTCGCCGCCTCCCCGTGCGGGATCGACCCGGCCGCGCCAGGCTTCGAGGACCCGACCCGAGGAGCCGCCCGTGTCCCGGTCCCGCTACCGTCCGCCGCGACCGAACCTGTGGCGGCGTGTGTGGGAGCCGTTCTGGGTGCTGCCCGTCACCCTCACGGCGGCCTCGGCGGTGCTCGCCGTCGCCCTGCCGGCACTGGACCGGGCGCTGAGCGCGTCCGTCCCGTGGCTCTTCCAGGGAGGTCCCGACGGTGCGCGCGCCCTGCTCAGCACGATCGCCACGGCCATGATCTCGGTGACCGGCCTCGTGTTCTCGATCACCATGGTCGTCCTCCAGCTCGCGAGCAGCCAGTTCACCCCTCGCGTGCTCGGGTCGTTCCTCGAGAGCCGGGTGACCCAGACGACGCTCGGGGTCTTCGCCGGGACGTTCGTGTACGCCCTCACGGTCCTGCGGTCCGTCCGCGGTGCGAGCGACGGCATCGCGGACTTCGTCCCGCAGGTGTCGGTGACGGCCGCCTTCCTCTTCGTGCTCGCCAGCGTCGGCTGGTTCCTCGCCTTCATCCAGCACATCACGGCCTCCATCCGCGTCTCGGAGGTGGTGTTCCGGACCGCCGACGCGACGCGCGCCGTCATCGACCGGGTGTTCCCGCGGGACCCGCCGTCCGAGCCGGCCGACGGGGGCCGCAGGCCGCCCCACCACCGCACGGTCGACGTCGGTGACCGGCACGGGCACCTCTGCGAGGTCGACCTGGACGGTCTCGTGCGGCACGCCGCGCGGCACGACGTCGTCGTGGAGGTCGTGGAGCCGCTCGGGACCTTCCTGCCCGAGGGAGCCGCCCTCGCGGTCCTCCGGGGCGCCGTACCGGAGGCGCTCACGGACGATCTGGTGCAGGACGTCCGGCGGGCGGTCCGTCTCTCGCGCGACCGCGGCGTCGCCCAGGACCCGGCCTTCGGGCTCCGCAAGCTGGTCGACGTCGCGGAGCGGGCCCTATCGCCGGCCGTGAACGACCCGACGACGGCGAGCCAGGTGGTGGACGCCGAGCACCGCGTCCTGCGGCTGGCCGTGCAGCGGCACGACGCCCCGACGCAGCTGTGCGACGACGACGGCGTCGTGCGGGTGGTGCACCGGCCGCAGACGGTGGCGGAGCTGCTCGAGCTCGCCGTCGCCGAGATCGCGCACTGGGGGAGCGACTCCCTGCAGGTGCCGGTCCGTCTGCGCACCATGCTCGACGACCTCGACGAGGTCGCCCTGCCGCAGCACCGCGCGGCGATCGCCGCGGTGCGGCGGCACGTCCGGCAGGACGGATGACGGTCAGGCGATCCGCCGTCCCCGGCGCAGCAGCGGCACCGCGGCGAGTGCGACCAGGGCCACGGTCGCCGCCGTGGCGCCGAAGAGCAGCGCCGGTCCGCCGACGGCGTACCCGAACCCGGACACCGCCGAGGTCACCGTGGCGGCGAGGAGCCCGGCCGCCCGCGCGAGCCCCTGGGCGGCGCCGGCGCGTGCCGGCGGGACCGCCTGGGCCATCGCCGCGGCGGCGCCGACCGCGGCGAACGCCTGCGCGCCGGATTCCACCAGCCCCGCGCCCGTGGCCACCCACGCGTCCCGGACGACCGCGTACGCCGCGATGAGCACCACGAGCGCGGCGATCCCGCGGGCGAAGACGGCACCCCCGCCGAGGCGGTCGGCCAGCCGCCCGGCCGGCGCCGCCACGACCATGAACGGCAGCGCGAAGAGCGCGTAGCTCAACCCGATGAGCAGGGCGCCGGCGTCGAGGTCGGCGAGGTAGCGCGGCCACACCGCGTCGTAGGCGCCGATCGGCACGTACACGGCGACCGCGAGCACGACCGCCCCCACGACGCGGCGGGACCGCAGGAGGTCGAAGGCCAACGCCGGGGGGAGCGGGGCGCCGTCGTCGGCCGCGGGCTCGCGCAGCCGCACCCCGACGACGACGGCGCCCACCCCCGCCAGGGCCGCCGCGACGGCGAAGACGGTGGTCGGGTCGGTCCACGCGAGCGCGGCCGCGGCGAGCAGCGGGCCGAGCGCCAGCCCGCCGAGCTCGGCGGTGCCCAGCCGGCCGAGGGCCTCCCCGGCGCGGTGCGGCGCGAGCCGGACCAGGAGCCCGGCGGCGGCCGGCAGGTACAGGCCGAGGCCGACGCCGGAGACCGCGCGGGCGGCGACGAGGTGCCAGGCCTGCGTGGCCAGGGCGGACGCGGCGAGCGACAGCGCGACGAGGAGCAGCGCGACGACGGCCATGCGCCGCACGTGGCCGCGGTCGGCCTGGGGGGCGAGCAGCAGCTCGGTGACCAGGGCCGTGGCGAACCCGGCCGCGGCGACGAGCCCCAGGCTCCCGGTGGACAGGCCGAGCGTGGCCTGGAGCGCAGGGAACAGCGGGAACAGCACCATCGTGCCGCCGGCGGCGACGACCATGCCGAGGTAGGCGGCCGAGGTGCTCCCGGCGCGACTGGGGTCGGCGGCGGGACGCGCGGGCGCCGCCACCCCGGGCGGCACGGGCCCGGGGAGGGTGGGGCGGCTTTCGTCGAGCGTTGTTGTCCGCATGGACAACGACGATAGGCGAAGTTGTCCGATCGGACAACAAGCGTCGGTAGGCTGCTCCCGTGCCACCGGTCCGCAAGTCCGCCGAGGACCGCCGCGAGGAGCTCGTCCGCGCCGCGATCACGCTCGTCGCCCGCAAGGGCTTCGCGGCGGTCACGCTGCGCGACGTCGCCGCCGAGGTGGGCGTCGCGCACGGCCTCATCCGGCACTACTTCCCGACCCGGGAGGCGCTGCTCGCCGCGGCCTTCGACACCGCGGTCCAGGACGAGCTCGCCCAGCTCCCGCCGGCGGTGGCGGACCCGCTCGCCGCGCTCGCGGACTGGTGCACGTCCTCGGTCGAGCAGCACTACCTCGTCTGGATCGACGCCTGGGCCGAGGCCCCTCGCGACCCGGAGCTCGCCACCACGCTGCGGACCCACCACCTGGCCCTCGACCAGCACACCGCCGGCCTCCTGCGGCGCGCGGCCGACGCCGGCGGCGGCCGCTGCGATGACCCCGAGGACGCCGCGCGGCAGCTCACCGCGCTCCTGGACGGCCTGGCGGTGCAGCTCCACGTCCTGCGGGTCCTGACGCCGGCCGAGCACGACCGCGTCGCCCTCGCGCACGCGGAGCGGCTCGCCGGCCTCCCGCCGGCGACGCTCGCGCGAGCGGTATCGTCCCGCTGAGGTGGGTGCGGCCGGGCGCGGCGCCGCGCCGGGACCGGACGGGAGGCGGAGCGCGATGTCGGGCTCGCAGACCGCCCTCAAGGAGGCGAACCGCGCCGCCGTCGTCGCAGTGCTGCGCCGGCACGGCGGCCTGACGCAGGTCGAGCTCGCCGGTGCGACGGGGCTCTCGGCCGCGACCGTGTCCAACATCGTCCGCGAGCTGTCCGCCGCCGGCGCCGTCGACGTCCGCAACACCGTGCGCTCGGGCCGGCGCGCGCAGCTCGTCACCCTCGCCCACCGCACGGGCATCGCGCTCGGCGTGCACATCGGGCTGCGGCACCTGCGGGTCGCCGTCGCGGACACCCGCCACGAGGTGCTCGCCGAGCAGACGCTGCCCCTGCCGTTCGAGCACCGGGTGGACACCACCCTGGACCGCGCGGCGCGCCTGCTGGCCGAGCTCCTGGACCGCGTGGGCGCCGACGACGACGAGATCCTCGGCGTGGGCATGGGCATCCCCGCCCCGGTCGACACGTCCACGGGCGTCATCTCCGTGCCCGGCATCCTGCGCGGCTGGGACGACGTCGCCATCGGCCACGTCATGACGAAGCGGCTCGGGCGGCCGGTGTTCGTCGACAACGACGCGAACCTCGGCGGGCTCGCCGAGAGCCGCCTCGGTGCGTCGCGCGCCTTCCAGGACTCCGTCTACGTCCGCGCGTCCTTCGGGACCGGCGCCGGCGTGCTCATCGCGGGCCGGCTGCACCGCGGCTTCGCGGGGACGGCGGGGGAGATCGGCCACGTCCAGGTCGACCCGACCGGCGACATCTGCCTGTGCGGCAGCCGGGGCTGCCTCAACATGGCCGTCGGCGCGCAGCAGCTCCTCGCCTCGCTGCGGGCGAGCCGGGGGCCGCTCACGCTGCAGGACCTCGTGCAGCTGGCGAACGACGGCGACCCGGGGTGCCGTCAGGTGGTCGAGGACGCGGGCGCGACGATCGGCACGGTCGTGGCCGGGCTGTCGGTCGCGCTCAACCCCCAGTGCGTCGTCGTCGGCGGGGAGCTGGCCGACACGGGGGAGGTGCTCATCGGTCCGCTGCGGGAGGCGGTGCGGCGGCGGGTGCTGCCCAACCACATCGCCCCGGTCGAGGTGGTCCGGGCCGAGCTGGGGCAGCGCGCGGAGGTCATGGGCGCCGTCGTGCTCGTGCTGGAGTCGACGGACGCGCCGGCGGCCGTCCTGGAGAGCCCGCTCCTGGCGAGCGCGGCGGACTGAGCCCGGAGGAGGTGGACGGGACGATGCAGGTGCTGCCCGATGGTGTGCAGGAGGAGACGGTGGACCAGGACGTGACGCAGGGGCCGGGGACGTGGTCACGCACCCCCGTGCTGTCGCTGCGGCAGGTGACGAAGCGGTACCGCCGGGTCGAGGCGCTCGACGGGGTGGATCTCGACGTGCACCCGCGGGAGGTGGTCGCCCTCGTCGGCGACAACGGCGCGGGGAAGTCGACGCTGGCCCGGTTGGTCGCCGGGGTCGAGCAGCCCGACGCGGGCTTCATCGAGATGGACGGTGTGCCGGTCAGCGTGCCGTCGCCGGCCGCGGCGAACACCCTCGGGATCGCGACGGTCTTCCAGGACCCGGCGCTGTGCGACAACCTCAGCGTCGTCGCCAACCTCTTCCTCGGCCGGGAGCTGCAGGTCCGGCCGGGTGGGCCGCTGGACGAGGAGCGCATGGTGCTCGAGGCGCGCCGGATCCTCGAGGACCTGACGACCGGCGTCACGTCCGTCCGCAGGACGGTGAACGAGCTGTCCCAGGGGCAGCGCCAGGCGATCGCGATCGCGCGGGCGATGATCACGAGGCCGCGGCTGGTGGTGCTCGACGAGCCGACGGCGTCGCTGTCGGTCGTGCAGACCGCCGAGGTGCTCCAGCTCGTGACGCGGCTGCGGGAGATGGGCCTGGGCGTGATCCTCATCAGCCACGACCTCTCCGACGTGCTGGCGGTGGCGGACCGCGTGGAGGTGCTGCGGCACGGACGGAACAACGGCTCGTTCGACGCGGCGACGTCGTCGCAGGAGCAGATCGTCGCGGCGATCACCGGGGCGCCCGGGTCGCGACGGCCGATCTGGTGACCCGCGCGCGACCGGACGAGGGACGACGTCGTCGCGTGTGGGCCCGGCTGCAGGCGGCCGGGACTGGCGGCGACCGAGGCGCGGTCTTGGCGAAAACAAGGCGTTGCCTTGGGTTCACTCGTTGATCCCAGGACCTTCGGCCCGGCTCCGGCAGGTGGCTCGGATCACATTTTCGTAACGCAGCGAGTTCATTGGCTTCATTGGTTGACGCCAACCCCGCGCTGTCTCTAGCGTCGTGCCCGCCGGCGAGGTTGCCGGCGGCACCCGGCCACCCGGGCGTCCCACCCCGGCACCGCCGGACGTCTCAGTGCATCGCGGCACGAGAAGGGCACGACATGCCGACCGCACCGGTCATCCTCGAGATGCGCGCCATCACCAAGACGTTCCCCGGCGTGCGCGCGCTGGACGAGGTGAGCCTCACCGTCCACGCCGGCGAGATCCACGCGATCTGCGGCGAGAACGGCGCGGGCAAGTCGACGCTCATGAAGGTGCTCTCCGGCGTCTACCCGCACGGCACCTACGAGGGCCAGGTCGTGTACGAGGGCTCGGAGGTCCGGTTCCACGACATCCGCGCCAGCGAGCACGCGGGCATCGTCATCATCCACCAGGAACTCGCGCTCATCCCCGAGTTGTCGATCATGGAGAACATCTTCCTCGGCAACGAGGTGCGGGGCGGCTTCGGGATCGACTGGGAGACGACCCGCGAGCGGGCGGTCGAGCTCATGGCGCGTGTCGGCCTGGACGCGTCCCCGGACGACCAGATCAAGAACATCGGCGTCGGCAAGCAGCAGCTCGTGGAGATCGCGCGGGCGCTGTCCAAGGACGTGCGTCTGCTCATCCTCGACGAGCCGACGTCGGCGCTCAACGAGGACGACTCCGCGCACCTGCTGGACCTCCTGCGCGGGCTCCGCGCCAAGGGGCTGACCTGCATCATGATCTCCCACAAGCTCAACGAGATCACCGACGTCGCGGACGCGATCACGATCATCCGTGACGGGCGCTCCGTGGAGACGCTCAGCACCCACGAGGGCGAGGTCAGCGAGGACCGGATCATCCAGGGGATGGTCGGCCGGGCGCTGGAGTCCCGCTTCCCGGACCGGACGCCGACCATCGGGGAGACGTTCTTCGAGGTGCGCGGCTGGACGGTCGAGCACCCTCAGGTCCCCGGGCGCCTGGTGTGCAAGGGCTCGTCGTTCCACGTCCGCCGCGGCGAGATCGTCGGCTTCGCGGGGATCATGGGCGCCGGACGGACCGAGCTGGCGCGGTCGCTCTTCGGCCGCACCTACGGGCGGTACCTCGCCGGGCAGATCTACAAGGACGGCCGGCCGATCGAGGCCCACACCGTGCAGCAGGCGATCGACCACGGCATCGCCTACGTCCCGGAGGACCGCAAGGCGCTCGGCCTCAACCTCCTCGACACCATCGAGGACACGGTCGTCGCGGCGGCGCTGGACAAGGTCTCGGACCGTGGAGTCATCGACGGCACGCGCGTCCACCAGGCCGCCGAGCGGTACCGGACCTCGTTCAACATCAAGACGCCGTCCGTGCGGGTGGGCGTCGCCAAGCTCTCCGGCGGGAACCAGCAGAAGGTGCTGCTCGGCAAGTGGATGTTCACCGAGCCGGACCTGCTCATCCTCGACGAGCCCACGCGGGGCATCGACGTCGGCGCCAAGTTCGAGATCTACGGCCTCATCCACCGCCTCGCGGCGGCGGGCAAGGGTGTCGTGGTCATCTCCTCCGAGCTCCCCGAGCTCCTCGGTCTGTGCGACCGGATCTACACCCTCTTCGAGGGCTCCATCACCGGCGACGTCCCGCAGGCGGACGCGACGCAGGAGAACCTCATGCGACTCATGACCGGCGCGTCGTCGGTCATGTCCCTCTGACGCAGGCGAAGGACTGACACGACGATGAAGGCACTGGGACAGATCTTCAGCGGCGGCGCGCGCCAGTTCGGCATGGTGTTCGCGCTCCTGCTTCTCGTGCTGGTGTTCCAGGTGGCGACCGGCGGCAAGGTGCTGACGTCCACCAACATGCAGAACATCATCAACGGCAACTCGTACGTGCTGATCCTCGCGATCGGCATGGTGCTCGTCATCATCGCCGGGCACATCGACCTCTCGGTCGGCTCGGTCGCTGCGGTGACGGGCATCGTCGTCGCCCTGGCGATCCGGGACTGGGGCTTCCCCTGGTGGGCGGGCATCCTCCTGGGCCTCGGCGTCGGGGCGGTCATCGGCGCCTGGCACGGGTTCTGGGTCGCCTACGTGGGCATCCCCGGCTTCATCACCACGCTGGCGGGGATGCTGCTGTTCCGCGGGGCCAACCAGTACATCGGCCAGTCCAACACCGTCCCCGTGCCGGACGAGATCCAGTTCCTCGGCGCCGGGTACCTGCCGGAGTGGGGGCCGGACACCGGCCTCAACAACTCCACGCTGCTGCTGGGCGTGCTCGGCATCGCCGCCCTGGTGTGGCGCGAGATGCGGCGCCGGGCCACCGAGGTGCGGCTCGGCAGCGAGCCCGTGCCGATGTGGGCGGTCGTCACCCGGATCGGGATCCTCGCCGTCGTCATCGCCGCGCTGACCTTCGTCTTCGGCTCCGGTCGCGTGGGCACCTCGTTCCCGGTGGCCGGCGTCATCCTCCTGGTCCTGGCGCTCGTGTACGCCTTCGTCAGCAACCGCACGATCACCGGTCGCCACGTCTACGCCGTGGGCGGCAACCGGGCCGCCGCGGCCCTGTCCGGCGTCAACATCAAGCGCACGAACTTCTTCGTCATGCTCAACATGTCGGTGCTCGCGGCCCTGGCGGGCATCGTCTTCATCGGACGCTCGACGGCGTCCGGCCCGTTCGACGGGACCAACTGGGAGCTCGACGCCATCGCCGCCGTGTTCATCGGTGGGGCGGCGGTCTCCGGCGGCGTCGGCACCGTGGTCGGCTCGATCATCGGCGGCCTGGTCATGGCGGTGCTGAACAACGGGCTCCAGCTCATGGGCGTCGGCTCGGACCTCACCCAGATCATCAAGGGTCTGGTCCTCCTCGCCGCTGTCGCCTTCGACGTCTACAACAAGACCCAGGGGCGGCCGTCGATCATCGGGCTGCTGACGCAGAGCCGGCGGCGGAACACCCTGCTCGCGGGCGGCACCCCGGACCCGACGGTCCCGGACGCCCCCGCACCGGAGCCGGCGGCCAAGCGCTGACCCGGGTCCCCTGACCGGCGGGACCGCCCGCACCGCAGACCCCCTGCTCGCACACCGCCGCACCGGCAGCAC
>NZ_CAMPHH010000051.1 GCF_946885855.1 uncultured Actinotalea sp.
CCCCCGGAGGAGAACCGTGGAACCGCTCATCGTCCTGATCGTCGCCGTCCCCGTCCTCCTGCTGGTGTGGGGCGTCCTGCTCTACAACGGCCTGGTCCGGCTGCGGAACCTGGTGCAGGAGGCGTGGCGCCAGGTCGACGTCGAGCTGCACCGGCGCCACGACCTCATCCCGAACCTCGTCGAGACGGTGCAGGGCTACGCCGCCCACGAGCGCCAGGTCTTCGAGAGCGTCACCGCAGCGCGCGCCGCCGCGCTCGCCCCCGCCTCGGGCCCCGCCCAGCAGGCGGCCAACGAGAACGCCCTGTCCCAGGCGCTCGGGCGACTCTTCGCCGTGGCCGAGGCGTACCCGCAGCTGCGCGCCAGCGAGAACTTCCTGCAGCTGCAGACCGAGCTGGCGACGACGGAGGACCGCATCGCCGCGGGCCGGCGCTTCTACAACGCCAACGTGCGCGAGCTGAACACGAAGGTCGAGCAGTTCCCCTCGAACCTCGTGGCCGGGATGTTCGGCTTCACGCGTGCGGAGTACTTCGAGACGGACGACGCGGCGCGCGCGGTGCCGCGCGTCGACTTCGGCGGGCGTCAGGCCTGACCCCGGTCGGGGCCGCAGCCCCGACGGCACCCCCACAGGGGCGTCGGACCGCCGGGTCAGCCCGCCAGCAGGACGGCCACCAGCGCGAGCGTCGCGACGATCTCCCCGATGCCGAGGGCCTTCGGCGACGCCGTCGGCCACCGCAGCGGGACGACGACGGCGCGGACGGCCAGCAGCGCCAGCAGGACGGCGAGCGTCGGCACGGGCAGCAGCGCGCCGAGGCCGGGGGCGAGGGCGCTGGTGCCGAGGAGGGCGAGGGGCAGCGCCGCGTGGAAGAGCACCGAGGCCCGCAGCATCCGCCGGTTGCCCCGCTCCCGGATCATCGTCTTGACGTAGAGGACCGTGCCGGCGAAGTAGGCGACGAACACGGCGGCGAGGGCCCAGGCGGAGCCGTCCGCGGCGCCGGGCAGCCACACCCACGAGCCGCCCGTCCCGCCGGCATCGACGGCGACCGGGACGCCGGCGGCGACCACGGCCATGAGCCCGGCGGCCGCGACGGTCAGCAGGTCGTTGGCGAGGGAGCGCTCGTCGCGCCGGGCGGAGTACGCCAGGCTCGCGGCGAGCAGGGGGGCGTAGGCGACGCCCCACGACAGCAGCGACGGCGCGCCGACGACGAGGGCGACGCCCAGCAGCACGGTCGCCGCCCCGTAGGCGCGGACCGGCGGCAGCCAGCGGGGACGCCGCCGCGCCTTGAGCCACAGGCCCGTCGCGTTGTACGCGCAGAACCCGACCAGCCAGACGGCGAGGAGCGGGCCGTGCTGCCAGCGCGGGCCGACGACGAGCGCACCGACCACCGGCGGGGCCACGAGCATCGCCCACGCGCCGTGCTGCTGGGGCACCCAGCCCGGGCCGCGGCGCCGTCGCCGGCGGGGGGCGGGGGACGGCAGGCCCTCCCGGGCGGGTGCGCTGACGGGAGCCGGTCCGCTCATCCGGCGACCGTAGGCAGGGACCCGTCCGTGCGACGTGGGCCGAAGGTCCTGGGACGTGCCTCGGGTGGCGGAGGTCCGCGGCGTCGGTGGCCCCTGATGCCCGCGCCCGACGGCGCTCCCGGCCGGCCGGACGCGCGACGTCCCGCCCCCGGTCGGCGCCGCGGCACGTCGGTGCCCGGCGATAGGGTCGACCAGGCATGAGGAGGTGACCGTGCAGGAGCTGCGGCTGCGGGGGGTGACCCGCACCTTCGGCGACCGGCGCGCGCTCGACGACGTGAGCTTCACGGTCCGCCCCGGGCGGGTGACCGGCTTCATCGGCGCGAACGGGGCGGGGAAGACCACGGCGATGCGGATCGTCGTCGGCGTCCTGGCGCCGGACGCCGGCGAGGTGACGTGGGGCGACCGCCCCGTCAGGCGCGTCGACCGACGTCGCTTCGGGTACATGCCGGAGGAGCGCGGGCTGTACCCGAAGATGCCCGTCCTGGAGCAGCTCGTGTACCTCGGCCGGGTCCACGGCCTGCGCGCGGGCGTCGCCCGACGTCGGGCCGAGGCCCTCCTGGAGCGGCTGGAGCTGACCGGGCGCGCCACCGACCTGCTGCAGACCCTGTCCCTCGGCAACCAGCAGCGCGTCCAGGTGGCGGCCGCGCTCGTCCACGAGCCGACGGCGCTCGTCCTGGACGAGCCGTTCTCGGGCCTCGACCCGCTCGCGGTCGACGCGATGGCGGTGCTGCTGAGCGAGCACGCGGCCACGGGGGTCCCGGTGCTGTTCTCCTCCCACCAGCTCGAGCTGGTCGAGCGGCTCTGCGACGACGTCGTCATCATCGACCACGGGCGCGTCGTCGCCGCGGGCTCGGGCGACGAGGTCCGGGCCGCCCACACGGCCCGCCGCCTGCGCCTGCGCGTCGAGGCGCCCGGCGCCGCGCGAGGGTCGGCGCCGCTGGGGCCGGAGGTGCTCGACGGCGTCCTCGGCCTGGTCCGGGTGCGCGCCGACGGCGGGCGGCTGCTCGTCGACCTCGACGAGACCGCCGACGACCAGGCGGTCCTGGCCGCCGCCCAGCGGGCCGGCACCGTGCGCGAGTTCGCGCCGGTCGTGCCGACCCTCGCCGAGATCTTCCGGGAGGTCGCGCGATGAGGCGCAGCTCGACCGACGCACGCGGCTCCGACGGTGCGCCCCGTGCGGCGGGCGCGAGCACACCCGCCCTCGCCGACGACGGACTCACCGCGCTCTCGGCCGTCCGCGTCGTCGCCGGTCGGGAGATCCGCGTCAAGCTCCGGGACAAGGCCTTCCTCGGCACGACGGCGTTCCTGCTGCTCCTCGTCGCGGTCGCCACGGTGGTCCCGGTCCTGCTCAGCCAGCAGGTCCCGCAGCTGCGGATCGCCGTCCAGGGTGCCGCGGCCGAGCAGGCCGGGGAGCTGGCAGCGGCGCTCGGCCGCCAGGCGCAGGAGGACGACGCCGTCCCGCCCGTGACCGCACTCCTGGAGCCGGCGGGCCTGCCGGCCGCGGACGTCGAGATCGTCGTGCTGGAGCCGGAGGCGGAGCCGGAGCGGCTCGTCCTCGACGAGGACGTCGTGGCCGCCGTGGTCGGGGAGGAGCTCGACGCCCTGCGGGTCCTGGGGCGCGAGGGCGTCCGGCCCGAGGTCGAGGTGCTCGTCTCCGCGGCCTCGGCGCAGCTCCAGGTCGCGGAGGCGGCCGAGGTCGCGGGCCTGAGCCGCGCGGAGGTGCTCGCGCTCGTCGACCCCACGCCGCCCCAGGTCGCCGTCCTCGATGCCCGGCCCACCGGGTCTGTGCCGCCCGAGCTGCTCGTCTTCGTCTTCGCGTTCCTCTTCTACATCTCCGTGCTGACGTTCGGGATGTCCATCGCGCAGAGCGTGGTGGAGGAGAAGCAGTCGCGCGTGGTGGAGCTGCTCGTCGCGGCGCTGCCGGTCCGCTGGCTGCTGGCCGGCAAGGTCGTGGGGAACACGATCATGGCCGTCGGCCAGATCGTCGTGATCGTCGGGGCCGGGCTGCTGGGCGCGCTCGTCATGGGGCGCGGTGACCTCGTGGGTCAGGTGCTCGCCGCGTCGGGGTGGTTCGTCGTCTTCTTCCTGCTCGGGTTCGTCATGCTCGCGTGCCTGTGGGCGGCCGCGGGCGCCCTCGCCTCGCGGGTGGAGGACCTCAACGCGACGACCGTCGTCATGCAGGTGCTCGTCGTCGTGCCGTTCTTCGCGGCGATCTTCGCGATCGACCCGGGTCCGGTGCAGCGGATCCTCTCGTACGTGCCGTTCACCGCGCCGCTGCTCATGCCGGCCCGGATCGTGCTGGGCAACGCCGACCCGTGGGAGCCGGTGGTCGCGGCGCTCGTCGTGCTGGGCACGGGGATCGCGTTCGTCGCGCTCGGCGTGCGGCTGTACCGCAACGCCGTCCTGCACACGGCGTCCCGGCTGCACGCGCGGCAGGCGTGGCGCGGGGCGGGACGCTGACCGCCGACGACGCCGCGGACGGGCCGACCCGCGAGGTCGGTGTCGGTCCGTGGCCCGGCGGCCCGGCGGCGTGGCCGCGCCTCGGGGACGCGCCCGACGCGCCGCTGGACCCCCGGTTCGACCCGGAGCTCCTCGCCCACGGTGACCGGCGCAACGTCGTCGACCGCTACCGCTACTGGACGGTCGAGGCCGTCGTGGCGGACCTGGACACCCGGCGGCACGACTTCCACGTCGCGATCGAGAACTGGGTGCACGACCTCAACATCGGGTCGGTCGTGCGGACGGCGAACGCGTTCCTGGCGGCCGAGGTGCACGTCGTCGGCCGTCGACGCTGGAACCGCCGCGGCGCCATGGTGACGGACCGCTACCAGCACCTGCGCCACCACCGGGACGTCGCGTCGCTCGTGACGTGGGCGCGCGCGGCCGGGCTCCCCGTGATCGGCCTCGACAACGTGCCGGGCTCGGTGCCGCTCGAGGGCCACCCGTTGCCGCGGTCCTGCGTGCTGCTGCTCGGGCAGGAGGGCGCGGGGCTGTCGGAGGAGGCGGTCGCCGCGTGCGACGCGGTGCTCCACATCCGGCAGTTCGGCTCCACGCGGTCGATCAACGCGGGCGCCGCGGCGGCGATCGCGATGCACACCTGGATCACCCAGCACACCTGACCGGCGGCAGCCTCCCCGGCCCCGCACCGGCTGACCCCAGCCGCCCCACGCCCCGGGCCCCGTCCGATCACGGTCCGTTCGCGTCGTGGCGGCCGGACGACCACAATGCCCAGGAGCACCCGGTGCGACGCCGCGCGGGGTTGCCTCAACCGTCGACGGAGCCGGAGACCCCGCACACCGTCGACCCGACGTCGGAGGTGGACCGGTGACCCGGTTGGACAAGGTCGTCCCGGACGCGGCGACCGCCGTGGCGGACGTGGCCGACGGGGCGAGCGTCGCCGTCGGCGGCTTCGGGCTCTGCGGGAACCCCGTGGCGCTCATCACCGCGCTGCTGGAGCAGGGCACGCGCGACCTGCACGTGGTGTCGAACAACTGCGGCGTGGACGACTGGGGCCTCGGCGTCCTGCTGGCCGCGGACCGCATCCGGAGGATCACCGCCTCGTATGTGGGGGAGAACAAGGAGTTCGCCCGCCGCTACCTCGCGGGCGAGCTGGAGGTCGAGCTCACCCCGCAGGGCACGCTCGCGGAGAAGCTGCGGGCCGGCGGCTCGGGCATCGCAGGGTTCTTCACGCAGACGGGCGTGGGCACCCAGGTCGCCGACGGCGGGCTGCCGCAGCGGTACGACGCCGACGGCGGCGTCGCGCTCGCGTCCGCGCCCAAGGAGGTCCGGACCTTCGTCGTCGACGGGCAGGAGCGGGAGTTCGTGCTCGAGGAGGCGATCACCACGGACGTCGCGCTCGTGCACGCCGAGGTCGGTGACCGGTACGGCAACCTCGTCTTCCACCGCTCGGCGCGGAACTTCTCCCCGCTCGCCGCGATGGCGGGGCGGGTCTGCATCGCCCAGGTCGAGCGGCTGGTCGAGCCGGGCGAGCTGGACCCCGATGCGATCCACCTGCCCGGGGTGTTCGTGCACCGGGTGGTCGAGGTCGGCACGGACATCGAGAAGCGGATCGAGCGGCGGACGGTGCGGCAGGCGGCCGCCGGCGCGGGCGAGGGGGCGTGACATGGCACTGACCAGGGAGCAGATGGCCGCGCGGGCCGCGCTCGAGCTGCTCGACGGCGCGTACGTGAACCTCGGCATCGGGCTGCCGACGCTCGTGCCGAACTACCTACCCGAGGGTCGGCACGTCATGCTGCAGTCCGAGAACGGCATCCTCGGCGTCGGCCCGTACCCGACGGAGGACCAGGTCGACCCCGACCTCATCAACGCCGGCAAGGAGACCGTGACGGTCCTGCCGGGTGCCGCGTTCTTCGACTCCGCGACGAGCTTCGGGATGATCCGCGGCGGCAAGATCGACGTCGCCGTGCTCGGGGGGATGGAGGTCTCCGAGCGCGGGGACCTCGCGAACTGGATGATCCCCGGCGCGATGGTCAAGGGGCCCGGCGGGGCGATGGACCTCGTCCACGGGGCGCGGCGCGTCGTCGTCCTCATGACGCACAACGCGAAGGACGGCTCGCCGAAGATCGTGCGCGAGTGCGCCCTGCCGCTCACGGGCCGCGGGGTGGTGGACCGGATCATCACGGACATCGCCGTGCTGGACGTGGCTCCCGACGGGCTGAGCCTCGTCGAGACCGCCCCGGGCGTGACCGCCGAGGAGGTCCTCGAGCGGACCGGCGCCCCCGTGCGCGTCGACCGCACGGTCCAGACCGTCGACGTCGACGCGTGACGGCCGACGGACGGACCACCCCGGGCCACCGCCCACCAGCCACGGGACGCGCCACGGGCGACCTGCCCACCGGCAGGCTCCCGAGCAACCGGCCCACCACCCACGAGGAGACGACGTCATGAGCACCGACCAGCCGCTGCCCGCGGGCGCACCCCCCACCGGGTCCATCCCGCTGGCGGACATCGAGCAGCACGCGACGCCGGACTGGGCTCCGACCTCGGCGGCCGGCCCCGAGGACGTCGTCGTCGTCGGGGCGGCCCGCACGCCCCAGGGGCGGCTGCGCGGCGTGCTCTCCACGATGCCCGCGACGCAGCTCGCCGCGACGGCGATCCGTGGCGCCCTGGCGCAGGCCGGCGTGCCCGCCGAGGCGGTCGACGCCGTCGTCCTCGGCCAGGTGCTCCAGGCCGGGGCGGGGCAGAACCCGGCTCGGCAGGCGTCGCTGGCCGCGGGGATCGGGATGCGCGCGCACGCGACCACGGTGAACAAGGTGTGCCTGTCCGGGCTCACGGCCGTCGTCGACGCGGCGCGGCTGCTGCGCGCGGGGGAGGCGGGCGTCGTCGTCGCCGGGGGCATGGAGTCGATGTCGCTGGCGCCGCACCTGCTGCCCGGGTCGCGGACCGGGACGGCGTACGGGTCGATCGAGCTGCTGGACCACATGGCGTACGACGGGCTCACCGACGCCTACGAGCGGGAGTCGATGGGCACGTGCACGGACCGCACGACGCTGGAGCGGTACGGCCTGACCCGCGAGCAGCAGGACGAGGTCGCGGCGCTGTCGCACCAGCGGGCGGCCGCGGCGTGGGAGGCGGGCCGGTTCGCCGCGTTCGTCGTGCCGGTGACCGTGCCCGGCCGCAAGGGCGACACGGTCGTGGACCGGGACGAGGGCATCCGCCCCGAGACCACGGTCGAGACGCTCGCCCGCCTGCGGCCGGCGTTCGTCGAGGGCGGGCACATCACCGCCGGCAACTCCTCGCCGATCTCCGACGGCGCCGCGGCGCTCGTCGTCACGACGCGGCGGCGGGCGGAGGAGTCCGGCTGGCCGGTGCTGGCGACGGTGCGCGCCGTCGGCCAGGTCGCCGGGCCGGACACGAGCCTGCACTCCCAGCCGTCCGCCGCGATCCGCCGGGCGCTGGACCGGCAGGGCTGGCAGGTGCGCGACCTGGACGTCATCGAGATCAACGAGGCGTTCGGGGCCGTGGTCGCGCAGTCCGCGGCCGACCTCGGCGTGCCCGTGTCCGCGGTCAACGTCGACGGCGGCGGCATCGCGCTGGGCCACCCCATCGGTGCGTCCGGTGCCCGGCTCGTCGTGCACGCCGCCCACGCGCTCACCGCGCAGGGGGGCGGCCGCGCCGCCGTCGCGCTGTGCGGCGGAGGCGGTCAGGGCGAGGCGCTCCTCCTCGAGCTCTGAGAGGCGCCGGCTCCGCGTCGCCCGGCGGCGCCGGCACGAGCCGCGCGGCCCCGGTTCCCTCGTGGCCCGGGGCTCGTGGGGAACTCCTGCACCGGTATCCGGTTCGGGACTGCCCCACGAGCAGGCTCGTCGCGTCGCGGGGGTCAGGCGCCCGGGGCCAGGGCCCAGGTGATCGCGACGAGGACGGCCGTCCAGATCGGCACGAGCCACACGGCGACGGAGCCCCATCGCCGGGCCGCGCGGCGTCCCACCGTCGCGGTCGTCGTCGGCTCCGCGCCGGTGAGCGGGCTGAGCACCGGGTCGTGGTCCGCCCCGGTCCGGTCTCGACGCCAGGCGAGGCCCGTGCCGCCGACGAGCAGCAGCACACCCACCGCCGCGACGACGGCCGACGGCGCGCTGAGGACGGCCTGCTGCAGCAGGACGAGCGTGACGACGTCGAGGGCCAGCAGACCCATGAAGGCGAACCACGTCGCGACCGGCCGCTCCACGACCGTGCGCAGGACCGCGTCCGCCCACACGGCCAGGGCGACGACCAGCACGGCGAGGGCGGCCGCGACGACGAGATGGCCTGCCGTGACCGTCATCGGCTCGCCGGCCGAGAGCGCCGCGGTCGCCCACAGGGTCAGGAGCATGCCCGCGACCTGCACGCTCACGGGCACCGCCGAGCGCAGGTGGTCGCGCGGGCCCTCGACCACCGTGGGGAGGTCGAGGCTGCGGGCGTAGGCGACGGGGTCGCCGAACGCGTCCTGGGCGGGGGTCCCGCTGTCGACCACGTGCGCGTCGACCTCCGCCAGGACGCTCCCGACGACGTCGCCCGGCACCCCCAGCAGACGCAGCTCCAGCAGGAGCGCCTCCGCCCAGTCCTCGTCGACGTGCGGCGCGAACGCACGCTCGGTCTCGTGCGTGAACGCGTCCCAGCGTTCGCGGATCCGGTGCAGTGCGGTCATGAGGGTCCCCCTGGGGTCGGTGCGGGCGTGGTGGTGGGGTGATCGGCGGTCACGAAGCCCGCGGTCAGCGCGGCGAACGCCGCCCAGCGGGCGGCGCCGTCGTCGAGCGCCGCGCGCCCGGACGCGGTGAGCGCGTAGTACTTGCGCCCGGGGCCGCCCTCGCCGGCCCGCCACTCGACCGTGACGTGGCCGGCCTGCTCGAGGCGGGTGAGCGCGGGGTAGAGGGTGCCGCCCTTGAGCTCACCCAGGCCGGCCTGGGCCAGGCGCACGCCCAGGGCGTATCCGTACGTCGGCCCGTCCGCCAGGACGCGGAGGAGGCACACGGAGAGCACGCCGCGGAGCCAGTCGCCGGGCCACTCCGGCGGGGCGAGCGGTGCGTCGGGCATGACTAGACAGTACGGCTGAGTAGTTGGCGTGTCTACCTAGTGAGGGGCGAGCCCGCCTGGTGCCGCTGGGCGCCCGGGCGCCGTCGTCGGCCTCCGGCAGCCCTCCCGTCGAGCGCTGTCCAGGGGAGGGAGGTCCTGACCGGGCCCGGGCAGCCGTGCCAGGATGGGTGTGAGAAACCCACCCCTCATCGAGCAGGAGTCTTCATGCCCATCGCCACTCCCGAGGTCTACGCCGAGATGATCGACCGCGCGAAGGCGGGCTCCTTCGCCTACCCCGCGGTCAACGTCACCTCCTCCCAGACGCTCACGGCAGCCCTGCAGGGCTTCGCGGAGGCCGAGTCGGACGGCATCATCCAGGTCTCCGTGGGCGGCGCCGAGTACGCCTCGGGCTCGACCGTGAAGGACCGCGTCGCCGGTTCGCTCGCCCTCGCGGCCTACGCCGCCGAGGTCGCCAAGGGCTACGGCGTGACGGTCGCGCTGCACACCGACCACTGCACCAAGAAGAACCTCGACAGCTGGGTCCGTCCGCTGCTGGAGATCGAGGCGCAGCAGGTGAAGGACGGCAAGCTGCCGACCTTCCAGTCCCACATGTTCGACGGCTCGGACATCCCGCTGGACGAGAACCTCGTCATCGCGGCCGAGCTCCTCGAGCTCTCGCAGGCGGCGCGGACGATCCTCGAGATCGAGGTCGGCGTCGTCGGTGGCGAGGAGGACGGCCACGAGGCCGCGATCAACGACAAGCTGTACACCACGGTCGAGGACGGCCTGGCGACGGTCGAGGCGCTCGGCGCCGGCGAGAAGGGCCGCTACCTCACGGCGCTGACCTTCGGCAACGTGCACGGCGTCTACAAGCCGGGTGCCGTGAAGCTGCGCCCCGCGATCCTCAAGGAGATCCAGGACGCCGTCGGCGCGAAGGTCGGCAAGGACAAGCCGTTCGACCTCGTCTTCCACGGTGGCTCCGGCTCCACGGCTCAGGAGATCTCCGACGCGGTCGACCACGGCGTCATCAAGATGAACATCGACACCGACACCCAGTACGCGTTCACGCGCCCGGTGGCCGGCCACATGTTCACCCACTACGACGGCGTCCTGAAGGTCGACGGCGAGGTCGGCAACAAGAAGACCTACGACCCGCGCGCCTGGGGCAAGCTCGCCGAGGCGGGCATGGCCGCGCGCATCGTCGAGGCGTGCCAGCAGCTGCGCTCCGCCGGCAACACGATCGGCTGACGCCGACCGCCGACGACGACGCCGCCGCGCCCCACGGGGTGCGGCGGCGTCGTGCTGCGTGCCTGTGTCGTGCTGCGTGCCTGTGGTGCTGTGTCGCGTGCCGCGGTCAGGCGACGTCGTCCGGCGGCGGGCTCGTCCGTCCGGCGCGCCCGCGCGGGCCGATGGTCGGCAGGCCGTGGTCGGGTTCGCCGGCCTCGGCGTCGACGACTTCGTCGGCCTCGACGACCTCGAGGAGCTCGCCGATCCGCGTGACCTCCAGGAGGAACCGGACGGTCTCCGGCGGGTGCAGGACGCGCGTCCGGCTGCCCGAGCGCGTCGCGATGCGCGCCAGGAAGGCGATCCCGGAGGAGTCCATGAAGGTCACGTGCCGGGTGTCGATGTCGATCGGCAGGCCCGTCGCCTCGGCGTCGGAGGTCGCCTCCTGCAGGTCCGGCCCGAGGTCGGCGTCGATCTCCCCGGTCAGGACGATCCGCGTCCGCTGGCCCTGCACGACGACCTGGACCGAGCCCGGATGGGACTCCGGGACGGGGCTCGTCGTCGGCCCGTCCTCCAGCGTGGGGGCGTCGACGCGCTCGTCCGGCGTCTGACCGCTACCTTCCTGCACGGCGCTCCCCTCGGTCGGTGGCCGTCACGAGTCGGGCCTCGGCCCACCGGCGGCACGTCGTCGCAGGTGGCGTCCTGTCGAACGCTAGACGATCGTAGAGGGTGATGGTCAATCCACTGCCGGACGAGCTGGTCGCCGTCCGCGACCGAGCGCTGCGCGCGACGGACGTGTCCTTCGTCCTGACCGCGGCCGCCCCGGGCAGCCCGGTGGTGTGGGTCAACGACGCCTTCACCGCCACCACCGGCTGGACCCTCGAGGAGATCGTCGGCCGGCGCCCCAGCGTGCTGCACGGGCCGGCGACGGACCCGGACGTGGGTCGTCGGATGGCCGAGGCGGTCGCCGCCGGGCGGCGCACCACCGAGACGATCCTCAACTACCGCAAGGACGGCACGCCCTTCTGGAACCAGGTGTCGCTCGCGCCGGTCGAGGACGACGACGGCGTCGTGCGGCACTGGGTGGGCATCCAGGTGGACGTCACGGACCGGGTCGAGCACGCCGGGGGGCTCGAACGCTCGGTGCAGCAGGAGCGCCGCGCCCGCCGGGGGCTCGCCGTCGTCGCCCACGTCTCCCAGCTCCTCGGGGACGTCGACGACGCCCATCTGCTCCGGGAGATCGCGCGGCTGCTGGAGCAGGACGTGGTCGAGCTCGCCGCGTACTTCCTCGACGAGGGCGGGTTGCGCGCCGTCGACGGCATCTCGGCCGCGGTCGCGGAGAGCACCTCCTCCCGCCGGAAGCGGGGAGGGCGCCCGGCCGACGACGCCCCGCGGGCCGCCCCGGACGTCGTCCAGCACCTGCTCGAGGGCGCGGTCGACGGGCCGGTCGAGGTCCGCCTGGATGCGGACCCGGTCGGCGAGACGACGTCGTGGGTCGTGGGGAAGGTCCGCGAGCGGCTGGGGCGGTCGGAGCATGCCGTCGCGGTCGTGCACGCCATCCCGGGCCGACGACGCACGCTCGGCATCCAGGTCGTCGTCCCCCACGGCGGCCGCGGCCTGGACCAGCTCGAGGTGCACGAGGAGCTCGTCCTGCCGCTCGTCGCGCGGCGGATCGGGACGGTCACGGACAACGTCCGCCTCTACGCCCGCGAGCACCGGCTCGCGGAGACGCTGCAGCGCTCGATGCTGCCGCAGCAGGCCGACGTGCGGGACCTCGACGTCTGGACGTACTACGCGCCGAGCTCGGGGCACGCCCAGGTCGGCGGCGACTGGTACGACGTGCTCGAGCCGCAGGCCGGCACGGTCGCGCTGGTGGTCGGGGACGTCGTCGGCCACGACGTGGAGGCGGCGGCCGCGATGGGCCAGCTGCGGTCCGTGGTGCGCTCGTACGTGTTCGGGGACCCCGAGCCCGCCGAGGTGCTGCGTCGGGTCGACCAGCTGGTCGCGGGGATGCACGTGCCCCGTCCGGCGAGCCTCGTCCTCGTGACGCTGGAGCGGGACGCCGAGGGCCCGGGGTGGACCGCGCGGTACTCGCGGGCCGGTCACCTGCCACCCCTCGTCGTCCGCGACGGTCGTGTCCTCCAGCTCGACGAGGCGGGCGGCCCGATGGTGGGCTTCGGCACGGGGGAGCGGTCCGCCGAGCAGGTGGCGCTGGCCCCGGGCGACGTGCTCGTCCTCTACACCGACGGGCTCATCGAGCGGCGCGACCGCCGCCTCCGTGACGGTGTCGACGCCCTCGTGGAGACGGCCGCCGGCTTCGGTCGCCAGGACGCGGCCGGGGTCGGCGAGGATCTCCTCTCCCGGCTCGCGGACAGCCCGGAGGACGACGTCGCCGTCGTCGTCGTGCGGATCCCCGACCCGGACGGCGACGGCCCGGGCGACGGCGTGAGCGCGCGCAGCCGGCGGTGGACGCTGCCGAGCGAGCCGTCGTCGATCGGCCGTGCTCGGCAGGCGGTGCTGCGGACCTGCGGCGCCTGGGGCATCGAGGGCGGGTCGAGCGCGGAGCTCGTCGTCTCGGAGCTCGTCGCCAACGCCGTGCTGCACGGGTGGGGGAACCTGCACCTGCGCCTGTTCGACACGGGCGACGGCCTCCGCATCGAGGTCGAGGACGCCAACCCGGCGCCACCGGTCACCACGGACGGGCACGTCGGGCGCGTCGGGGGTTACGGGATGCGGATCGTCGAGCGGCTCGCGGACTGGGGGTGGCGGCCGGCCGGCAGCGGCAAGTTCGTCTGGGCCAGGGTGCGACCGTTGCCGATCGCCGAGGCGATGCAGCGGCGGTCGGGGCGGTCGACGGGGTCGTAGGGCGGCGGCTCAGCCGCGTTCGTCACCCGGGTCGTCGCTGACCTGGAGCGCCTGCTCGGCCTCCGCGCGGGCGGCGAGCTCCTCGGCCGAGCACCGGTGGTCCTCGTCGAGACGGAAGAGGTCCAGCGCGCCGCAGACCTCGAGCACGAAGAGGTCGCGCTCGTCGCAGCCGCGCAGCACGGTGGCGCCGCCGCGCCGTCTGCCGGCGTCGGCCAGCGAGATGAGGAACGCGGCGCCGGTCGAGTCCATGAAGGTCACGGCGCACATGTCGACCACCAGGAGCTGACGGCGCAGGCCCGTGACCCGGGCGGTGACCTCGGGGAACTGGTCGCGGGCCCCGAGGTCGAGGTCGCCGGAGATCACCAGGGTCGCCGTCGCCGGCGACGTCGCGATCTCGATCATTCCCGGTGCCTCCAACCGACTGCGTCCGGGCGCCTCGTCCGTGGCGACCCGAAGGGACGACTGTAATCACCCGGTCATGGTCGGTGCATGTCGGAGCATGCGTGTGGACGAGCGGGGGCTCGACCCGGGGTGGCTGGGACAGCGGCGACGCCCGAGACCAGGCACGTCTGCGCTGCGGTGCAGGATGGGTGCATGGAGAACCTGCTCGGCGGCCCGGATCCCACGCGCCTCCCGTCCGACCACCCCGACGTCCCCGCCCGTGCGGCGGTGGCGGGCGGGACCGCCCCGCGGGCCGCGGTGCCGGCGCACCCGGCCTCGTCGCTGCTCTGGGCCCTGCTCGCGGAGGAGGCGCTCGCGGACGACCCGGTCGCGGCCTACGCCTATGCCCGCACCGGCTACCACCGCGGGCTCGACGCGCTCCGGCGCGCGGGCTGGCGGGGCGCGGGCCCGATCCCCGCGGACCACGTGCCCAACCAGGGCTTCCTGCGCGCGCTGCTCGCCCTGGCGGAGGCCGCCGACGCCATCGGCGAGACGGAGGAGGCCGAGCGCTGCCGGCGGTTCCTGGTGGACAGCGGGACCTCGGCCGACGAGGTCGCCGCGCTGCGGTAGCGCCCAGCGGTCCGCCGAGGGCGCCCGCGACGAGCCGCGTCGCGGGCGCGGTCCGGCGGTTCGCCCGACGGGACCGACGGCGGCGCCGTCGTCGTGCTCGGGTAGCCTCGGGGCGGCCCAGATCGCGTGAGGAAGAGGGACCACCATGCCAGCCGTCGTCGTGCTCGGCGCCCAGTGGGGCGACGAGGGCAAGGGCAAGGCCACCGACCAGCTCGGCTCCCGCGTCGACTACGTCGTGAAGTTCAACGGCGGCAACAACGCCGGTCACACCGTCGTCATCGACGGTGAGAAGTACGCCCTGCACCTCCTGCCGTCCGGGATCCTGTCGCCCGGGGTCACGCCGGTCATCGGCAACGGCGTGGTGATCGACCTCGAGGTGCTGTTCCGCGAGCTGGACGCCCTCGTGGCGCGCGGGGTGGACGTGTCGAAGCTGCTCGTGTCGGCGAACGCCCACCTCATCGCGCCGTACAACCGGACCATCGACAAGGTGACGGAGCGCTTCCTCGGCAAGCGGCGGATCGGCACGACGGGGCGCGGCATCGGCCCGACCTACGCGGACAAGATCAGTCGGGTCGGCGTGCGGGTCCAGGACCTCTTCGACGAGAAGATCCTCGCGCAGAAGGTCGAGGGTGCTCTCGACCAGAAGAACCACCTGCTGGTGAAGGTCTACAACCGGCGCGCCATCACGGTCGAGGAGACGGTCGAGGACCTGCTGTCCTTCGCGGACCGGCTGCGGCCGATGGTGTGCGACACCGGTCTGGTGCTGAACGAGGCCCTCGACGCGGGGAAGACCGTGCTGTTCGAGGCCGGGCAGGCGACGATGCTCGACGTCGACCACGGGACCTACCCCTTCGTGACGTCGTCGTCGGCGACCGCGGGTGGCGCGTGCACGGGTTCCGGGGTCGGGCCGACGCGGATCGACCGGGTCGTCGGCGTCATCAAGGCCTACACGACCCGCGTGGGCGAGGGGCCGTTCCCGACGGAGCTCCTCGACGACACCGGTCAGTGGCTGCGCGAGGCGGGCGGCGAGTACGGCACGACGACGGGCCGCCCGCGCCGGTGCGGCTGGTACGACGCCGTCATCGCGCGGTACGCGACGCGGGTCAACGGCCTGACGGACCTCGTGCTGACGAAGCTCGACACGCTGACCGGCCTCGAGCGCATCCCGGTCGCCGTGGCGTACGACGTCGGTGGCCGACGCC
>NZ_CAMPHH010000052.1 GCF_946885855.1 uncultured Actinotalea sp.
CTGCCGGACCGCGGCTACTGGTTCGCCCCGACCGTCTTCACCGACGTCAGCACCGCGCACACCATCGCGCGGGAGGAGATCTTCGGCCCGGTCCTGTCGGTGCTGACGTTCCGCACGCCGGCCGAGGCCGTCGCCAAGGCGAACAACACCCCCTACGGGCTCTCCGCGGGCATCTGGACCGAGAAGGGGTCGCGCATCCTGTGGATGGCCGACCAGCTCCGGGCCGGCGTGGTCTGGGCCAACACCTTCAACCGCTTCGACCCCACCAGCCCCTTCGGCGGCTACAAGGAGTCGGGCTACGGCCGCGAGGGCGGCCGCCACGGACTGGCCGCCTACCTCCAGGAGGGAGCACTGTGAGCACTCGGCTCGAGGTGCGCAAGACGTACAAGCTCTTCATCGGCGGGGCGTTCCCCCGCAGCGAGTCGGGCCGGACCTACGAGGTGCGCGATGCGAAGGGCGGCTTCCTCGCGAACGCCGCGCTCGCGTCGCGCAAGGACGCCCGCGACGCGGTCAAGGCCGCGCGGGCGGCCCAGCCGGGGTGGGCCGGCGCCACGGCCTACAACCGCGGCCAGGTGCTCTACCGCGTCGCCGAGCTGCTCGAGGGCCGGCGCGACCAGTTCGTCGCCGAGGTCGCCGCGGGCGAGGGTCTGCGCGCCAAGGACGCCGAGGCCGTCGTCTCCGCCGCCGTGGACCGGTGGGTCTGGTACGCCGGGTGGACGGACAAGGTCGCGCAGGTCGCCGGGTCCGCGAACCCCGTCGCGGGGCCGTACTTCAACCTCTCGGTGCCCGAGCCCACGGGCGTCGTCGGCGTCGTCGCCCCGCAGCGCTCGTCGCTGCTCGGCCTGGTCAGCGTCCTGGCGCCGGTCCTCGTGACCGGCAACACCGCGGTCGTGCTGAGCGGCACCGACCGGCCGCTGCCGGCCATCACGCTGTCGGAGGTCCTCGCGACCTCCGACGTGCCGAAGGGCGTCGTCAACATCCTCACCGGGCGGGTCGCGGAGGTCGCGCCGCACCTGGTTGGGCACATGGACGTCAACGCGGTGGACCTCACCGGCACCATCGGTGCCGAGGGGGTCACCTGGGCCGAGCTCGAGGCGGCGGCGGCGGACACGGTCAAGCGCGTCGTCCGCCCCGCGGGCGAGACCGAGCCGGACTGGACCGTCACGCCGGACGGCCCGCGCCGGGTCCTCGCGTTCACCGAGACCAAGACGGTCTGGCACCCCAAGGGCATCTGACCGACCGGCCCGCCCTCAGGGCGGTCTCCGCGGTTCCGGCCCTCCCGGGGGCCACGACCGCGGAAACTGCCCTGGTTGAACGACGGCGGGCGGCGTCGTGCTCAGGCGCGGTGGCGGCCCCCGCCGCGCGGGGTGTACGCGGGGCGGACGACCTCCTCCGCGAGCTCCTCGCGCTCGTCGTGGTGCAGGAACGCGCTCCAGGCGGCGGTGAGCGCAGCGTCGCGCAGCTCGTCCAGCCCCCAGCCCGCGTGCTGGACGAGCTGCGCGTACTCGTGCGTCATGGAGGTCCCCGACATGAGCCGGTTGTCCGTGTTCACCGTCACGGCGAACCCCAGCCGGGCGAGCGCCGTGATCGGGTGCTCCGCGATCGAGGCCGCCGCGCCCGTCTGGACGTTCGAGGTCGGGCACACCTCCAGCGTGACCTGCTGGTCCCGGACCCAGTGGGCGAGGTGGCCCAGCCGCGCCCCTTCCACGCCCCACGGGTCCTGCTCCGTGCGCTCCCCGAGCTGCACGTCGTCGAGGATGCGCACCCCGTGGCCGACCCGCACGGCGCCGGCGAGGTGCACCGCCTCCGCGATCGAGGCGACGCCCGCGGCCTCCCCAGCGTGGACTGTCGTCGGGAAGCTCGCGTAGCGGACGGTCCGGAACGCCGCCGCGTGGCGCGCCGCGGGATGACCGGCCTCCGGTCCGGCCAGGTCGAAAGCCACGACGCCGGCGTCCCGGTTCCCCAGAGCCAGGCGCGCGATCGCGGCGCTGTGCTCCGACGGCCGCATGGTCGTGAGGACCTGCCGCACCCGGATGGACCCGCCGCCTGCGGCGACCTCCGCCGCGCCCTCCTCGAGCCCCTCGCGCACCGCGTCGACGACCTGCTGCAGCTCCAGCCCCCCGGCCAGGTGCAGCTCGGGCGCGTACCGCTGCTCCGCGTGGACGACGCCGTCGGCCGCGAGGTCCAGCACCGCCTCACGCGCGACCCGGCGCAGCCCCTCGGCGGTCTGCATCACCGCGAGCGTGTGCCGGAAGGTCTCGAGGTAGGCCTCGAGAGAGCCGGACGTCGCGGTCCGCACGAACCACTCCCCCAGCTCTGCCGGGTCCGACGCCGGCAGCGCGTGCCCGACGGCGTCCGCCAGCTCGAGGACCGTCGCCGGGCGCAGCCCGCCGTCGAGGTGGTCGTGCAGCAGCACCTTCGGCAGGGCCGCGAGGACGTCGGTCGTGAGCGGCGGGGGTGCGGTCATCCCCCCACGCTAGTCGGCTGACCAGCCGCGTCGCGGGCGGTACCGGTCATGGCGGGTCACGACCGGTAGGCGTCCGTGTCGTCCTCGGGCACGCTGAGCGACTGCTCGAGGACGTCGGCCTCGGACCCCTCGCGGTCACCCACGGCCGTGAGCTCGTCGGCGTCCTCGTCACCGCCGCCGTCCTGCGCCTGCTCCCACACGTCCGCCTCGGGCGCGTCCTCCGGCCGCTCCGCGCCGCCGTCGCCCGACGGTCCGTCCCTCCGGGCACCAGCACGCCCTTCGTCCCGCAGGTCGGGCTTCGGTGCCCGGGGCTGGTCGGCAGCCTCCACCGGCACGGTGGTGCGGCTCGGGTCCTGCGGCACGGAGCTGTCCGGCGGGACGAGACCCGCGTCGGCCCACGTGCTGTCACCGGGTGTCGTGCTCATGGCGTCACCTCTCACTCGGGACGGTCGGTCCTCTCCATCCTTGCCCGCGGGTCGCCCACCCGCCAGGGCACCACCGCTGGGACTTCACGCCCGGACGGGCAGCACGACCCAGGCGAGGTGCCGCCACCCGCCGAGGGCCGACTGCGGCCGGTCCCCGGCCAGGAGGTCCGCGACGGCGACCCGCACGACTGCGCCGCGGCTCGGCTCGAAGAGGTCGAGCACGCCGTCGTCGGCGCCGACGGCCAGGACCACATGGCGCGGCACTGCGAAGGCGAGCCCGTGCGCCGCGTCGCCCCCGCTGTAGAGGAGGACGGGGACCCCGGCGGACACCCACGCCCGCGCCCGGTCCAGCTCGGCCGCCAGACCCGCCCGGTCCGTGTCGTCCAGCGGGCGGTGCGTCCAGCGCACGCCCGGGTACCGCGCGACACGCGCCGCGCCCCACGGCGGCGTGCCGAGCGCCTCCGGCCACGGCAGCCCGAGGAGCGCCCGGGCGTTCGTGCGCCGCTTGAGGACCCGGTGCACCGCGTGGAACCGCGCCGCGGGCGCGGCGTCGGCCAGGCGTCCCAGGGCCCACGACGGCGCCGCGGCCAGCTCGGGCGGCACGCCCGCCCCGCGGAACCTGCCGGTGACGAGCCAGTGCTCCAGCCCGGGGTCGCCCAGCGCCGCGAGCATCGTCAGAGCCGCGGAGCCGCAGGTCGTCCCGTCCTGCTGCCGGGCGTGCGGGGCCAGCCGTCGGGCGAGCGCCACGACCCGGTCCGCCGCGCCGCCGTCGGCCTGAGGCGGTCCGCCCGCCTCCGGCCGCTCGAGGGCCGTCCGGCCCCAACCGGACCGCCGCAGGGACGTCGAGAGCTGCCACGCGGAGCGCCCGCTCGGCCGTGACCCACCGGGCACCCGCACGCGGCGGACCTCAGCCCTCGGCGACCCGGTCGATGACGAGCGGACGCTCCGGCGGGCGCGAGCCCTCGGGGGCCACGGTGACCGCCTCGGCGAGGGCTGCCCGCGCCCGCTCGAACCGCTCCGGGGTGTCCGTGTGCAGCGTCATGAGCACCTCGCCGGCCCGAACCGCCGCTCCCGGCTTGGCGTGCAGCTCCACCCCGGCGCCGGCCTGCACCGGGTCCTCCTTGCGGGCCCGGCCGGCCCCGAGGCGCCAGGCCGCCACGCCGACGGCGAGCGCGTCGAGGCCTACGAGGACGCCGTCGGCGGGCGCGAGGACCTGCTCGGTGTGCCGGGCGACCGGCAGCGGCGCGTCCGGGTCGCCGCCCTGGGCGGCGATCATGCGGCGCCACACGTCCATCGCGCGCCCGTCCCGCAGGGCGTCGGCCGGGTCGACGTCGTCCCGACCGGCCCCCGCGAGCATCTCCCGGGCGAGCGCGACGGTGAGCTCGACGACGTCCTGCGGGCCCCCGCCCGCGAGCACCTCGACCGACTCGCGGACCTCGAGCGCGTTCCCCGCGGTGAGGCCCAGCGGCGTCGCCATGTCCGTCAGCAGGGCGACGGTCCGGACGCCCGCGTCGGTGCCGAGGGCGACCATGGTCCGCGCGAGCTCGCGGGCCTGGTCCTCGTCCTTCATGAAGGCCCCGGAACCGACCTTGACGTCGAGCACGAGGGCGCCGGTGCCCTCCGCGATCTTCTTGCTCATGATCGACGAGGCGATGAGCGGGATCGCCTCGACCGTCCCGGTGACGTCCCGCAGCGCGTAGAGCTTGCGGTCCGCCGGCGCGAGGCCCGAGCCCGCCTGGCAGATGACCGCGCCGACGTCCTCGAGCTGCGCCATCATCTCGGCGTTGCTCAGCGCCGCGCGCCAGCCGGGGATCGCCTCGAGCTTGTCCAGCGTGCCCCCGGTGTGGCCCAGGCCGCGCCCGGACAGCTGCGGCACCGCGACGCCACAGGCCGCGACGAGCGGCGCGAGCGGCAGCGTGATCTTGTCGCCGACCCCGCCGGTCGAGTGCTTGTCCGCGGTGGGCCGGGAGAGGTGGCCGAAGTCCATGCGCTCGCCCGAGGCGATCATCGCCCCGGTCCACCGGGCGATCTCGGCACGGTCCATCCCGTTGAGGAGGATCGCCATCGCGAGCGCCGACATCTGCTCGTCGGCCACGACGCCGCGGGTGTAGGCGTCGATCACCCAGTCGATCTGGTCCTCGGACAGCCGGCCCCGGTCCCGTTTGGTCCGGATGACGTCGACCGCGTCGAACGGCTCGTGACGCGACCCGTCCTGTCCGGCCCGCCCGGCCCCTGCCTGTCCTGCCTGCTGCTCCGCCATCGTCCCGCTCCTGCCCTCAGGCCCGCTCGTGGAGGTCGTCCGGGCCGAAGGCGTCGGGCAGCACCTCGTTCATCGTCTTGATCCCGCTCACGGTGTCGACCAGCAGCGCCGCACCGCCGTGCTCCCACAGCAGCTGCCGGCACCGTCCGCAGGGCATCAGCGTGCTCCCGTGGCCGTCGACGCACGCGAAGGCCACGAGCCGGCCGCCGCCCGAGGCGGCGAGCGCGCTGACCAGCCCGCACTCCGCGCACAGGCCGACGCCGTACGAGGCGTTCTCGACGTTGCAGCCGACGACGACGCGGCCGTCGTCGACGAGGGCGGCGCAGCCCACGGGGAACTGCGAGTACGGCGCGTACGCCCTCGTCATCGCCTCGCGGGCGGCCGCGCGCAGGGCCTCCCAGTCGACCTCGGCGGTCGCGTCGGACAGGGACTCAACAGGCATGGTGACCTCTTCGGGGGGTGGTGCTGTGACGGCGGGGTCGCCGCGTCACTTCACGTAGGGCTTGCCCTCGGCGGCGGGCGGCCGGACCCGACCGACGAGCCCCGCCACGGCGAAGATCGTCGCCAGGTACGGGAGCATCGCGAGGAACTGGCTGGGCACCGGCGAGCCGAGGTTGCCGAGCACCGATCGGAGCGAGTCGGCGAAGCCGAAGAGCAGGGCGGCGGCGAGCGCACCCTTGGGGCTCCACCGACCGAGGATCATCGCCGCGAGGGCGATGTAGCCACGACCCGAGGTGAGCTCCTTGGTGAAGGCGAGACCGGCCGCCACGAAGGCCGCGCCACCGAGACCGGCGACGGCACCGCCCAGGATCGTGTTGCGGACCCGGGTGCGGTTGACCTTGATGCCGACCGTGTCCGCCGCCTTGGGGTGCTCCCCGACCGACCGCATGCGCAGGCCCCACCGGCTGCGGAACACCATGACCTGCAGCACCGCCACGACGACGTACATGAGGTAGACGACGAGGGAGTGGTCGAACAGGACCGGGCCGAGGACGGGGATGTCCGACAGGATCGGGATGGGCAGCGTCGGCAGCCGCGGCGGGGCGTTGAGCGTCTGCGGGTTCTGCGTGAGCACGGTGGAGAACAGGTAGTTCGTGACACCGATGACGAGCACGTTGAGGACGACCCCGACGATGATCTGGTCGATCCGGTACCGCACCGCGAAGGTCACGAGGATCGCGCCGACGAGCGCGCCGGCCAGCGGCGCCGCGAAGAGCCCGGCGTACGCGTTGCCGGTCGACGTCGCGATGACCACGGCGAGGAAGGCGCCCGCCAGGAGCTGGCCCTCGATGGCGATGTTGATGATGCCGGACCGCTCGCAGAGCAGGCCCGCCATCGCCCCGAAGACCAGCGGCACCGACAGGACGATCGCAGAGGTCAGGAGCACCGTCAGCGGGAGCGCGTTGGGGTTGCCCGCCATGACCCACACGAGGAAGGCCGTGAGCACGACGACGCCGAAGACGACCTGCACCCAGGAGGGCACCGCCCGCCGTGCCCGCGTGCGCACCGTCACCCAGGCGGCCAGCCCGACCGCCACGGCGGCCAGCAGCAGGATCGTGAGGCGGGACGGGACCGCGAAGTCGGGGATGGTGACGAAGTCGCCGCTGCGCGAGACGAGGAACCTCGTCTGCGCGTCGCCCGGGCGTGTGACGCCCAGGACGAGCGTGATGACGGCGAGCAGCCCGTACAGGACCGGTCCGCGCCAGCCGATCCGCGCCTGGACGGGCGCGACGGACTCGGTCGCGGCGGGCGGGGTCAGGGTCGACGTGCTCACGCGCGGCCCTCCTTCAGCGAGTAGCGACCGGTGAGGGCCGCGATGCGGTGGAAGATCGACAGCTCGCGCACGAGCACCGGCGCGGCGATGAGCAGCACGATCGTGGCCTGGATGACGAGGACGATGTCGATCGGCGTGTTCGCGGACGTCTGCATCAGCGGCGAGCCGGCGCGCAGCGCACCGAACAGGGTGGCGGCGAGGACCACACCCAGCGGCTTGGACCGACCGAGCAGGGCGACCGTGATGGCGTCGAAGCCGATCGAGCCGGCGCTGGACGCCTGCAGCGTCTTGTCCGTCCCGAGCACCTGGGCCGCGCCCCCGAGGCCCGCGAGCGCGCCCGCGGTCACCATGACGAGGACGAACATGAGGTTGACCCGGATGCCGGCCGTCCGCGCCGCCTCCTGGTTCGCGCCGACCGCGCGGAACCGGAAGCCGAGCGTCGACCGCTCCATGAGCCACCACACCGCGACCGCGGCGAGCAGCGCGAGGACCCAGCCCAGGTGCAGCCGGAACTGCGGCCCGAGCAGCAGCGGGAAGGCCGCGGTGGCGTCGATCTGCGGGGAGATCGGCCGCGTCCCGCCCTGGCGCAGCAGGGGTGTCGTGAGCAGGTAGGAGATCAGGTAGAGGGCGATCGAGTTGAGCATGATCGTCACGATCACCTCGTTGGCCCCCGTCCGGGCCTTGAGGAACCCGGCGATGCCCGCCCACAGGGCCCCGACGACGGCGGCCGCGAGGCACGCGAGCGCGAGGTGGACACCCGCGGGGAGGGTGAACGTGATGCCGACCCAGACGCCGGCGGCGGCGCCGACCAGGACCTGCCCCTGCGCGCCGATGTTGAACAGGCCCGACCGGAAGGCCACCGCGAGACCGAGGCCCGCGAAGATCAGCGGCGCGGATGCGGTGAGGGTCTCGGTGATCGGGCGGATCCGCCGGACGCCCTCGGCCTGGTAGTCGAAGACCGAGCCGCGGAACAGTGCTGAGTAGGCCGAGTAGATCGCGTCCCACGCTGCACCGAGGAGGTCCGTGGGACGGGCGAAGAAGTACCCGGCGGCGGACTGGACGTCGCGGTCGGCCGCGGCGATGAGGACGGAGGACAGCAGCAGCGCCATGACCACCGCGAGGAGGATCGTCAGCCAGGACGCGTCCAGGAGGCGCTGGAGGAACGGCGCGCGCTCGCGCTCCTTCGCGGCAGGTGGCGGCGCCGCAGGCGCCACCAGGGTGTCGGCGGTCACTTCTCCTCCTCCTCGCGGGTGTCGCCCGGCTGCGCGGGCTGTCCGCCCGCCGGCTCGTCGGCGTCGCCCAGCACGGTGTGGTGGCTCGCGGCGCTGCGCCGCGCCTCCTCGAGCGGGACCCCGGCCATCATGAGGCCGAGCACGTCCCGGCCCGTGTCCCCCGGGACGACGGCGACGACGCGCCCGCGGTACATCACCGCGATCCGGTCGGCGAGCGCGAGGACCTCGTCGAGCTCCGTGGAGACGATGATCACGGCGGTGCCGGCGTCGCGCTCGCGGACGATCCGCTTGTGCACGAACTCGATCGACCCGACGTCGAGGCCGCGGGTCGGTTGCGAGGCGATGAGGACCCGCAGCGGCCGGGACAGCTCGCGCGCGAGCACGACCTTCTGCTGGTTGCCGCCGGAGAGGGTGCTGACCGGGTCCTGCACGGAGGTGAGCCGGATGTCGAACTCCTCCGCGCGCCGGGTGGCGTTGTCCGCGACCTTCGTCGGGCTGAGCGAGCCGGCCCGCGCGAACGGGGGCTTGTCGTGCAGGTCCAGCACGAGGTTCTCCGCGACGGAGAACGTGGAGATGAGGCCGTCGGTGCTGCGGTCCTCGGGCACGAAGCCCAGCCCGGCGTCCAGCACCTGGTCCACGCTGCGACCCAGCAGCTCCTTGCCGTCCAGCGTCACCGAGCCGGCGGCGGCGTGGGTCAGGCCGAGGATCGTCTCGGCCAGCTCCGACTGCCCGTTGCCCTGCACGCCGGCGACGGCGAGGATCTCCCCGCCGTGGACGTCGAAGGAAACGTCGTCCACGACCCTCGTCCCACCCGGGGTGATGACCGTGAGCTCCTTGACCACGAGCGTCGCGTCGCCGGGCTGCGCGGGCGCCTTCTCGACGCCGAGGGAGACCGAGCGGCCGACCATCTTGGACGCGAGCGACGCCTCGGCCTCGTCGGGGGTCGCCGTACCGACGACCTTGCCGCGACGGATGACGGTGATCGCGTCGGCGACCGCACGGACCTCCCGCAGCTTGTGGGTGATGAAGACGATCGTGGTGCCGGACGCCTTGAGCTGCCGCATGATCTCGATGAGCTCGTCGGTCTCCTGGGGCGTGAGCACCGCGGTCGGCTCGTCGAGGATGAGGACCCTGGCGTCCCGGCTGAGCGCCTTGATGATCTCCACCCGCTGCTGCACGCCGACGGGCAGCTCCTCCACGAGCGCGTCCGGGTCGACGTCGAAGCCGAACCGGTCCGAGATCTCCCGGACGAGCCGTCGCGCGGCGTCCAAGTCGATGAGACGCCCCGCGCCCTTGATCGGCTCGTGCCCGAGGACGACGTTCTCGGCGACCGTGAACACGGGGATGAGCATGAAGTGCTGGTGGACCATGCCGATGCCCGCCGCCATGGCGTCGCCCGGCCCGGAGAACGTCGTCGGCGTGCCGTCGACGACGATCTCGCCCTCGTCCGGCTGGTAGAGCCCGTAGAGGACGTTCATCAGGGTGGACTTGCCCGCACCGTTCTCCCCGAGGAGGGCGTGGATCTCGCCCTCGGCGAAGGACAGGTCGATGTGGTCGTTGGCCACCAGCGGACCGAACCGCTTGGTGATGCCTCGAAGCTCGAGCTTCACAGTCGCGCAGACCTCCAGTTCCGTGGTGTCGGATCGGGACCGGGGCGTCGCTGCCCTCGTCTGCCCGGCTGTGCCTGTCAGGCCCGCAGGCCCGTCCGAACCGTACTACCCGGTGCTCGCCCGTCGGCAGGACCGACGCGGCGCCCCACCGGGAGGGCGCCGCACGCTCAGCGGCCCAGGGCTTTCGCCCTGGGCCGCTGAGCGTGGGTCAGGCTGAGAGCCTCACTCGACCGGCGTGGCCGAGGGCGACTCGACGACGAGCTCGCCGGAGATGATCTGCTCCCGCAGCGCGTCCACGGCCTCGACGAGGGCCGGGTCGACCTGGTCCTCGAAGTCGTGCAGCGGGGCGATGTCCACGCCGCCGTTCTCGAGCGTGCCGACGTACGGGTCCGAGGTGAACTCGCCGTTCACCGACTCCTCGATGGTGTCGAAGACCGAGACCGCGATCTGCTTGAGCACGGACGTCAGGATGAGCGACTTGTACTGCTCGTTCGCCGGCTGGAGGTAGCCGTCGGAGTCGACCCAGATCACGGAGACGCCGTCGGCCTGGCTCGCCGCGTTGAGCGCGCCGGCGCCCACGGGACCGGCGACCGGGAGGATGACGTCCGCACCGGAGGCGATGAACTGCTCGGAGGTCGCGCGACCGTTCTCCGTGTTGGTGAAGTCGCCGGTCATGGAGCCCGTCTGGGCCTCCTTGTCCCAGCCGAGCACCTGGACGTCGGCCCCGTTGTCCTCGTTGTACTTGGCGACGCCGTCGACGAAGCCGTCCATGAAGATCGTGACCGACGGGAACGGCTGGCCGCCGAAGGTGGCGACGGTCCCGGTCTCCGACTGGCCCGCCGCGAGGTAGCCGGCGAGGAACGCGGCCTCGTGCGTGTTGAACAGCAGCGGCTTGGCGTTGTCGTACGTCACCGGCGCGAAGTCGGCGTCGGAGAACGCGGAGTCCACGAGCGCGAAGTTGATGTCGGGGTTGGCCTCGGCACCGGCCTGGATGGCGTCCTCGAGGGCGAAGCCGACGCCGATGATGAGGTTGCAGCCCTCCTGGACCATCGAGTCCACGTTGCCGGCGTACTGGCCGGGGTCGGTCGACTCGGCGGTGCGGATCTCGACGCCGAGCTCGCTCTCGGCCTGCTCGAGGCCGTTGAACGCCGACTCGTTGAAGGACGCGTCGTCGAAGCCGCCCTCGTCCGAGATCATGCAGGCGATGAACTCGGCCTCCTCGCCACCGCCGTCGGTGGTCTCCTCGGCCGTGGGCTCGTCGCCACCGGCTGCCGGCGACTCCTCGTCCTCGGGGGCCGCGCCACAGGCGGCCAGGGTCAGTGCCGTCGCGGCAGCCAGGGCCGCGACTCGCGTCACTCTCTTCACGTCGTACTCCTGTTTCGTCAACTCGACGTCGGGGCCGCGGGTGCCCGCGGCGGTTCCGCCGGCACCCTTGCCGCGGACCGACCCGCCGGTCGGCCGGGTTCGGCGAGGCCACCCTAGTGCTCGGTTTGTCCCGGTCGGGTTACCGGTTGGTACGTCCGGGTGTTCCGTTACGCAACCGGAATACAGCGAGGCGGCCGGAGCCCGGCCGGAAGGGACCCAGGTCCCGGGCCGGACGGCCGGCACCGGCCTCGGCCCGGGCCGCCCGACCGGCTCAGGCGCCGCTTGCGGCCGGGCGCCCCGCGGCGCCGTCGTCGGGGACGCCCGCGAGCACCGCGACGCGCGCCAGGAGCTGCGCCCCGATGCCGATGGCCCGCTCGTCCACGCGCAGGTCGCCCTGGTGCAGGTCGAACGCCGGCCCGCCCGGCGCGCGGGTGCCCAGCCGCGCCATCGCCCCCGGCGCACGCGTGAGGAGCCACGCGAAGTCCTCGCCACCGAGCGACTGCTCCGTCAGCACGACGCCCCCCTCCCCCAGCATGTCGCGCCCGGCCCGGTCCAGGAGCCGCGTGGCGTGCTCGTCGTTGACGACCGGCGGGACCCCGCGCTGCACGACCACCTCGGCCTCGACGTCGTAGGGCGCGACGACGTGCTCGACCGCCTCCCTCAGCACCCGCGCGGCGTCCTCCCAGGCCCGGGCCTCCAGGCACCGCAGCGTGCCGCGCACGTGGCCGACGGCGGGGATCGCGTTCGGGGCCGCGCCGGCGTGGACGATGCCCCAGGTGAGATTGACGCCGGCGCGCGGGTCGAGGCGGCGGCCGAGGACGGCGGGCACCTCGGTGACGACCTTGCCGAGCGCGAAGACCAGGTCGCCCGTCACGTGCGGCCGCGACGTGTGGCCGCCGGGCGAGGTGAGGTGCACCGAGACGTCGTCGGAGGCCGACGTGATGGCGCCGATCCTCGTCCCCACGTGGCCGACCTCCAGACGCGGGTCGCAGTGCACCGCGAACACCTGGCCGACGCCGTCCATCGCGCCGCCGTCGATGGCGTCGAGGGCGCCGCCGGGCTGCACCTCCTCGGCGGCCTGGAAGAGCAGGCGCACCCCCGTGGGCAGGTCGCCCGTCGCCGCCAGCCGCGCGAGGACCAGGCCGGCGCCCAGGACGGCGGCGGTGTGCACGTCGTGGCCGCAGGCGTGGGCCACACCGGGCGTCGTCGACTCCCAGGGCTCGCCGCAGCGGTCCGGCACGGGCAGTGCGTCCAGGTCGGCGCGCAGGAGGATCCGCCGCCGTCCGGTCGCCATCGCCCCGGGCCCGATGTCGCACACCAGGCCCGTGCCGGGCAACGGGCGGGGCTCGAGGCCCGCCGCCCGGAGCCGGTCGGCGACGAGGTCCGTCGACCGCCGCTCGGTCCGCGCCAGCTCGGGGTGCGCGTGCAGCTCCCGACGGACTGCGACGAGCTCGTCCTCGAGTGCGACGACGGCGGCGCGGATGCGCTCGGCGGGCACGGTCGTGGAGGTCTCGATCACCCCACGAGGGTAGTTGCCCCGCCGGGGCCCGACCCGCGCAGGCCGGTCAGAGCAGGTCCTCCCGGCCCGCGGCACGCAGCGCGTCGACGACGCCCTTGACCCCCTGGGCGTGCTCCCGCGTGGTCACCAGCACCGCGTCGCGGGTGTCGACGACGACGGCGTCCGGGATGCCGAGCACCGCGACGAGACGCCCCGAGGACGCGGCGACCAGCGGACGCGCCGCGTCCAGCACGACCACGTCGGCGCGCTCGCCCAGCACCCGCACGTCGTCGGCGCCCGCGGGCAGGAGTCCTGCGAGGGAGGCGAAGTCGCCCACGTCGTCCCAGGCGAACTCCCCGGGCACGACGGCCACGCCGCCCTCCGCCGCGACGGGCTCCGCGACGGCGTGGTCGATCGCGATGCGCTGCAGGCCCGGCCACAGGCGGTCGAGGACCTCCGCGCGGCGGGGCGTGTCCCAGGCGGCGGCGATCTCGCGGAGCCCGGCGTGCAGCTGCGGGAGGAGCCGCTCGAGGTGCGCCAGCAGCACCTGGGCCCGGACGAGGAAGATGCCCGCGTTCCACCGGTACTCGCCGGTCGCGAGGTACTCGGCGGCCGTCTGGGCGTCGGGCTTCTCCGTGAAGCCCGCGGCGCGGCACGCGTCGGGAGCTCCCTCGAGCCCGAGCGGCGCGCCGCCGCGGACGTAGCCGAACGCCGTCGACGGACCCGTCGCGGTGATCCCGATGGTGACGACGTGGCCGGCCCGCGCCGCGACGACGCCCTGGCGGACAGCCTCGGCGAAACCCGGGCCGTCGTCGACGACCTGGTCGGCCGCGAACGACCCGACGACGGGGTCACCGTGCCGCTGGGCGAGGACGGCGGCGGCCAGGCCGATCGCCGCCATCGAGTCACGCGGCGACGGCTCGGCCAGCACGTCGCCCTCGGCCAGCCCGGGCAGCTGCTCACGCACCGCGGCGACGTGCCGCTGCCCCGTCACGACGACGACGCCCCGGCTCAGCGGCGTGAGCCGGTCCACCGTGGCCTGCAGGAGGCTGCGCCCGCTCCCGGTGAGGTCGTGGAGGAACTTGGGCGAGCCGGCCCGGGACAGCGGCCACAGCCGCGTGCCGGCGCCACCCGCGGGCACGATCGCGAACAGGTCGTCGGTGGAGGTCGTCACCCGTCGATCCTGGCAGAACCCTCGCCTGTGGCTTTGATCACAGCGGACGCGGCACACGCGCCTGCGCCGTGCGGGCGGGACCGTCGTCCCTTGCGGATCGCTGAGCCGGCGCGGGCCGGGGCGTGCGCCGGAGTCGTACAGTGAGGGCCGCAGCGCCGTACCCGACCACCGGGGGTCGGGCGGCCCGACAGCGACGACGTCGTCCCTTGACCGGAGGTCCCACAGTGCCCGAGAAGCCGGCCGGCACGCTCTACCGAGGCCGCGAGGGGATGTGGTCCTGGGTGGCCCACCGCGTGACCGGCTTCCTCATCTTCTTCTTCCTGCTGGTCCACGTGCTCGACACCTCGCTCGTGCGGGTGTCCCCCGAGGCGTACAACCTCGTGATCGGCGCGTACAAGAACCCGATCATGGGTCTCGGTGAGGCCGGTCTCGTCGCGGCGATCGTCTACCACGCGTTCAACGGCATCCGCGTCATGCTCGTGGACTTCTGGTCCCAGGGCACCCGCTACCAGCGCGTCATGCTCTGGGTCGTCGTCGGCCTCGTGGTCGTGACGATGGCGGGCTTCCTCCCCCGGCACCTCGCGAACGTCTTCGGAGGCTGAACCATGGCGACGACGACCCCCACCGGCAGCATCGCCGCACCGCGCAGTGCCCGCGCCGTGCGCTCGCGCGGCACCTCGCGCACCAACATGGAGATGGTCGGCTGGCTCTTCATGCGTCTGTCCGGCGTCCTGCTCCTGGTCCTGATCTTCGGCCACCTCTTCGTCAACCTCATGGTCGGCGAGGGGATCAACCGGATCGACTTCGCCTTCGTGGGCGGCAAGTGGGCCTCCCCGTTCTGGCAGTTCTGGGACCTCGCCATGCTGTGGCTCGCGATGATCCACGGGACGAACGGCATGCGGACGATCATCAACGACTACGCCGAGAAGGACCGGACGCGCCTCGTCCTCAAGTCGCTGCTCTACCTGGCGTTCCTCCTCACCGTCGTCCTGGGCACCCTCGTGATCTTCACGTTCGAGCCGTGCCCGATCGGTGCCCCGGCCGACCTGCTGCCCTCGTTCTGCCCGGCGCCCTGACGACGCACGCCCCGACCGCCACCGAACCTCCACCGACGAAGGACTGACGAGAACCGATGCAGACCCACCAGTACGACGTCGTGATCGTCGGAGCGGGCGGCGCGGGCATGCGTGCGGCGCTGGAGTCCTCGAGCCGCGCCCGGACCGCCGTCATCTCCAAGCTCTACCCGACGCGCTCCCACACCGGCGCCGCCCAGGGCGGCATGTGCGCCGCCCTGGCGAACGTCGAGGAGGACAACTGGGAGTGGCACACCTTCGACACCGTCAAGGGCGGTGACTACCTGGTCGACCAGGACGCCGCGGAGGT
>NZ_CAMPHH010000053.1 GCF_946885855.1 uncultured Actinotalea sp.
GCGGCGGTCCAGGCGGCGTCGAGGAACTCCTGGCTCGTCGCGAGCAGGTCGTGCGCACGGCGGCGGACCCGCTCGGGGTCGGCGACGGTGACGAGCGACCCGGCCGGCACGAGGTCCAGGACGGGGACCATGCGCTCCACGAGCGCCGGCGCGAGCGACTCCATGCCCTCGACGGCGATCCCCTGCGCGAGCTTCTCGAGCATCTCCGCGGCGCCCGGCAGCTGCTCGGCGAGTGCGGCCGCACGGGCGCGGACCGCGTCGGTGAGGAGGATCTCGCGGCACGGCGGCGCCCACAGGCCCTCGGTCGCGACCTCGAGGCTGCGCTGGTCGGCCACCGCGAACCACCGGACCTCCTCGACCTCGTCGCCCCAGAACTCCAGGCGCAGCGGGTGGTCGTCGGTCGGGGGGAAGACGTCGAGGATGCCGCCGCGCACGGCGAACTCGCCGCGCCGCTCGACCATGTCCACCCGCGTGTACGCCGCCGCCGCGAGGCGCTCCGCGACGTCCTGGAGGTCTGCCTGCTCCCCGGTGCGCAGGGAGACGGGCTCGAGCTCGCCCAGCCCCTCGACGACCGGCTGCAGCAGGGCGCGCACCGGCACGGCGAGCACGCGGATCGCGCCCGCCTGGCCGCCGTCGGCCGCGGGGTGGGCGAGGCGGCGGAACACGGCGAGGCGCCGGGCGACGGTGTCGCTGCGCGGGGACAGGCGCTCGTGCGGGAGCGTCTCCCAGGCGGGCAGGACCGCGACGTCGTCCGCCGGGAGGTAGCAGCGCAGCGCGGCGACGAGGTCCTCCGCGTCCCGCGTGGTCGCGGTGACCACGACGGCGACGGGGGGTGCCGTGTCGCCGGCGCCACGAGACCCGGACCCCAGCGCGTCGGCGACGGCGGCCAGCAGCGGCGGCCGCGCGCCGGCCGGAGCGACGACGTCGACCGCCGGCTCGCGCGCGGGCGGCGGCGCGGCGGCGAGCTCACGCAGGCGCGCGGCGGCCGGGTCGGCGAGGAGCAGGGGCAGCAGACCGGTGAGGTTCATGGGTCCTGTCAGGAGGCCGGGGCAGCACGACGGACCCCGACCGAGGCGCGGGCGGGGTGCCGGACGAGTCTACGGCGCGACCCCGGTACGACCCTGTCGAGGGATCGCGCCCACGGCTCGTCCGCGCGCCTCGCCGACGGTGGGCGGGGCGGCCCCCTCGGCGCCCCCGGCCGCCGCAGTGCCGGTGGACGTGGCGCCGGACGGCGTGGGCCCAGGGAGGCCGGCACGGGCCGCGCGGAAGCGTTCCCGGGGCCGGGGCAGCGGGTCGTGGCTGCCCACCGCCCGCCGCCACAGGGCGCCGGCGACGCCCACGAGCAGGAAGAACACGACGGTCACCTGGCCGAAGCTGAAGAGGTCGAAGAACGCCCCCGACACGGCGATGGCGGCGATCCCCGCGGTGACCGCCTGCGCGAGGGAGATCCCCTCCTGGTCGACCGCACGCCGGCGAGCACCCCGGGAGCTCGCCACGCCGAGCAGCATGAGCAGGATGGTCCCGACGAGGAGGACCAGGCCCCCTTCCACGACGGCCATGAGGTACTGGTTGTCGAGGAAGAAGTAGATCTCGGGACGGAACGTCCCCAGCCCGTGACCGACCCAAGGCGACTCGGCGAAGAACGCGTCGACGAGGGCGTAGTCCTCCGTGCGGCCCGTGATGCTGTCGTCGTTCTCCGCGTTCGCGAAGATGCTGCGGATGACCCCGAGCAGCCCGGGCGCTGCCGCCCGCGCCAGGACAGCCCCCATGACGGCGATGAGGACCACGTTGGCGCGCTGCCGGTTCGTCAGGACGACCGAGTACACGACCATCGACACGACGACCACGAGGATCCCGGACCGCGAGACGGTCAGCGGCACGGCCAGCACGACGAGCACCAGCGCTCCGACGGCGGCCAGCCTCGCCCAGGAGCGACGGGTGAACCGGGCGTAGTGGAGGCACAGCGGCAGGAGGGCGCCGCCCAGCACGGCGAACTCGATGGGGTGGGCGGCGGCGCCCTTCACCCGGGTGAAGTCACCGCGGCTGCCGAACCCGGTGCCGTCCGTCGACACGAAGCCCGGCGGGCGGATGAGCTCGGACAACGTGAACGGCGTCAGCTGCTGCGCGAGGGCGACCGCGGCGCTCACGCCGAGAGCGAGGACGGTCGCGTACAGCACCAGATGGAGACGCCGCCGGTCGGCCGTCTGGGCGACACCGAGGGCGACGATCAGCAGGGGGAAGATCACCAGGGCGGCGCGGAGGACGCCCGCCTCCTCCTCCGGGCTGAGGGTCCGCATGCCGGCGGCAGCCAGGGCGGCGGCGCTCGCTGCGAACATGAGCCACAGGCCCACCTCGGCCGGCGAGACACGGCCAGGACGGCGTCGACCCGGGAGCGCCCACCCGAGGAGGATCATGCCCGCGCACCAGAAGGCCACCAGGCGCGCCGGCCAGCCGTTCGACTGCAGGGGCCCGGAGAGCACCAGACCTGCCGGCACCACCAGGGCGACGAAGGGCAGGGCGACCAGCGCGGCCCACGGCCCTGGCGGCCGTGGCTCCCGGTGAGCCGCGGCGCGCGTGGTCATCGGCGCCGGACGACCTCTCGCTCGGGCCGCTCGACGTCCGACCCGGACCGTGCGCCGCGGGTACGGCCGCCCTCGGCGCGGTCGACCCGGAGCACCGCCGGCTCGTCGTCGAGATCCGTCAGGCCGTCCGCCGGACCGTCGTCGCCCCGGCGGTCACGGCGGAGGCGGGCGAGCGCGTCGACCCCGGCCGCGAGGCCCGCGGCGACGAGACCACCGAGGACGGCGATCGCGCCCGCCGTCCGGAACCGGCTGGGCGTCACGTCCTCGACCCGGTCGGCGGGCACCGCCGGGGCCAGCCGGAACAGGTCCGGCGCCACGGCGCCTGCCTGGGTCTGGAACTCGACCAGGACCTCGTCGGCCTGTGCGACCACGGCGTCGAGGGTGGTGAGGACCTCCTCCGGGGTCGGCGCCACGGCGTCGATCCGGATGATCGGCTGCTGCTGGCTCGCCGAGGCCTCGAAGGTGACGCCTTCGGCGTCGCCCAGGCCGATCCTCTCCCGGTAGGCCTCGGTGTTGATGTTGCGGGCCAGGACGGCGGCGGCGAAGCGCGGGCCCCCGGAGCCCGAGTAGGGGTTGTCGGGCTGGGGCGGCGCGCCCTCGACCTCCTCCTGCACCACGTTGCTCGGCAGGACGACCACCGACACGGTGGAGGTGTACTCGGACGGGACGGCCTCGTAGGCCTGGACCGCGAACCAGCCGGTCAGCGCGAGCACGGGCAGCGTCACGTACCACCGGCGCAGGCAGGCGCCCATGATCGAGAAAAGGTCCATCCGCCGTCCCCTCGTCGCGGTTCCGTCCCGAGCGTAGGTCACGCCGGCCCGCTGAACGAGACAAACCGGCCCTCAGCGGACGCTTTCACCCTCGTGCGCCCCCCGACCCGACCCGCGCGGGCGTAGGTTCGGCGTCCATGGGCACCCGGACCGACATCCTCATGATCACCTACCGGAGCCCGGACCACGTCCGGCTGTCCCTCCCCCACCTCCTCTCCACGTGCGATGAGGACTCGGCCGTCTGGCTGTGGCACAACGGCGACGACGAGGAGACGCTGTCCGTCGTCCAGGAGCACGCGTCGGACCCTCGGGTGGCACGGTTCCACCACAGCCGCGAGAACGTCAGGCTGACGACTCCCACGAACTGGCTCTGGGCCGAGTCCGCCGCGGACTACGTCTCCAAGGTCGACGACGACTGCCTGCCGGAGCACGGCTGGATCGAGCGCATCCGTGCCGCGCACGAGCCGAACCCCGGGTTCGGCGCCATCGGCAGCTGGCGGTTCCGGCCGGAGGACTTCGAGCCGCGCAGCGCGGAACGCAAGATCCAGTCGTTCGAGGGCGGGGTGAGGCTGCTGCGCAACCACTGGGTCCAGGGCAGCGGGTACCTCCTGCCGCGTCGTCTCGTCGAGCGCCACGGCCCGCTGCGCGACGGCCAGTCCTTCACGCAGTACTGCCTGGACCTCGCTCGGGCGGGGGCCGTGAACGGCTGGCTGTACCCCTTCGTGCACGAGGAGAACCTCGACGACCCCAGGTCGCCGAGGACCCTCTTCCGCACCGACGAGGACTTCCTGCGCCGGATGCCGCTGACCGCGCAGAACCTCGGCATCCGGACGGTCGCCGACTGGGCGACGCAGGAGCACGAGTCGGCCCTGGCCGTGCAGCGGGCGACCCTGGACCTGCGCCACTACGGCGGCTGGCGTGCGAAGCTCCGCGGCGCCCGCCGCAGGGCGGGACGGCTGGTCAGGGGACGCGGCTCCTGGTGACGGGAGTCAGCCTGACTGCCGTCGGGTGATCTCGGTCACCTCGCGGAAGAACGCGTTGTGCTCGAGCAGGGCCGCCGGCTCGTCGAGGGCGTCCAGGCGCCCGTCGACGACCACCATCACGCGGTCGCAGTCCACCAGCGTGGACAGGCGGTGCGCGACGAGCACGAGGATCAGGGTGCCCTTGAGCCCGCGGAGCGACTCCTGCACGAGCTCCTCGGACTTCACGTCGAGCGCGCTGGTCGGCTCGTCCAGGATGATCACGTCCGGCCTGGCGGCCAGGGCCCGCGCCAGGCACAGGCGCTGCCGCTGCCCGCCCGAGACGGCCGCCGCGCGCTGCCCGATGACGGTGGCGTACCCGTCGGGCCACGCCATGATCTCGTCGTGCACGTGCGCGAGCCGGGCGGCTCGTTCGACGTCCTCCTGCGTGATCTCCGGCCGGTAGAAGCGGATGTTGTCGGTGACGGTCCCCCAGACGAGCTGCGGCGTCTGCGGGACGTACGCCACCCGGCGACGCCAGTCGTCCCGACGCGTCCCGCGCACGTCGGAGCCGTTGACGAGCACGCTGCCACGGTCGGGCTCGCGCAGGCGGAGCAGCAGCTGCACGATCGAGGACTTCCCCGCTCCCGACGGCCCCACGACGCCGAGGGCCTCGCCACGCTCGAGCGAGAAGCTGATCCCCCGGAGCACGTCGGTCTCCCCGGTGTAGGAGAAGTGCACCCGGTCCATCCCGAAGGACTCGATGCGACCGAGCGGCTGCGGGCCGTCCTGCTGCGGTGCGCCCTCGTACCGGTCGATGGCGTCGGCCAGCCGCTGCATGAACGGGATGCGCTCGTCCATGGCGGTCACCGCCGTCTGCATCTGCTGCCCGTAGGTCAGCGCGCGGACGAGCATGAGGACGACGGCACCGAGCGTCGCCAGGCGGGCGGGCTCCAGGAAGGAGACCGCGGCCAGGGCGAGGACCAGCACCAGGAGGGCGACGCTCTGGTAGAGCGCCGGCACGGCACCCGCGAGGAAGCGCGTCCGCAGCAACGGTGCCCGCACCTCCTCGATCTGGGCGTAGAACGCCCGACGGTAGGTGTCACCGGCGCCGAACACCTCCGTCTCCTCCGCCATGAGGACGACCTCCTGCACCCCCTTCGAGTACTCGATGTTCTCCTTGCTCAGCCGGGCCGAGTGGCGACGCAACCGGCGGGCCAGGGGTCGGAGCGCGAGGAACAGGCCGACCGACATCACCATGAGGATGGCGGCGGCGAGGGGGCTCAGGAGCACGGCGGAGACCAGCAGCGTGCCGAACATCATGACGGCGGTGACCCCGGTCGCCAGGGTGATGACCGCCTGGGCGGTACTGGTGATGTGGGCGTTCATGAGCGACTGGAACTGCCCGTCGCGCTCCGAGGCCTTCACCGACCAGGCGCTCGTGGTGAAGGCGTCGAACAGGCGCCGGCGCAGCGCGGCCATGGCGTGGGCGCTCATCGCCGCCGGCAGGTAGGCCAGCACCACGTGCAACCCACCGCGCACCAGGGCGAGGACCACGCCGAGCACGAGCGCGGCGTCGACGGGGACCTCCCAGTCCGGCCCCGGTACGTCGACCATGACCGCGTCCCTGCCCTGGGAGAGCGCCGTGGCCGCGGTCGCGATGAGCGCGAGGAGGACCGCCTCGACGAGGCCGGCCACGACGGACAGCGCGACGAGCAGGAGGGTGCGGTTCCGGGACCCGCTGAAGAACGGCGTGAGCCGTCGGTAGGCGGCGACGGCCCGGCGTGCCGTGGCGAGACGGCTGGCAGGGCGGGGGCCCTCTGGTTGCTTGCGCACTGTCTCCCTCTGCTCCGGGTGGCCGCGACTCACCGTACCCGCGGGGACGTGCTGACCGGCCCGTCGGCCGGCGGGTGAATCGCACGGCCGGCGGCGTCGGGCGCAGCGCCTTTCCCCTAGGGTCTCTCCCGTGAGGACGGGGGAGGTCGTCGGCGCCGAGCGCCTCGTCATCGATCTCGGTGCGACGGACGCAGGGCTGGCGCAGAGCCTGGCGGACGCCGGCTGCACCCGCTACCTGGGCCTGGTCCCCCGGGACCACCTCGACGAGGTGCGGTCGCAGGTCGGTGAGCGCTGGGCGCCCCGGTTCCACCCCCTCCTCCCCGAGGTCACGCGCGCGCACTCCGCGGACGTCCTCGTCGTCCGGCACCCGCTCCTGCGGCTGGCGTGGTCCGTCCGGGACACGCCCCGCGTCAGGACGCTCCTGCTCGAGCACGGCTCCTCGGCCCCCGAGCGGTGGCTCCTCGCCACGGTGCTCGCCGTGACGGAGGGCGCACGTCGCACCGGCGTCCTGAAGCTGCCCGGCGGGCGCTTCGACGTCGTCGAGCTGCCTCCGCGCCGCATGGCGCTGCGACCGCGGAGGTACCTCTCCCCCGCCGTGGGCGTCGCGGGTCTGGGGCGCCGGCTCGCCGAGGAGGACGTCCGCCACGCCGTGCTGCGCTGGTTCGAGGAGCTCCCCGCGATCGAGCCGGGGGAGGACCTCGACCTGCTCGTCGCCGACGCGGACCTGGCGCGGCTCCAGGCGGTCCTCGACGAGGAACCGGGCACGATCCCGGTCGACGTGTACTCCGAGAGCGGGCTGCCCGGGGCGGACTTCCGGACCGCGGCCTACTACCCACCCCCCCTGGCGCGCGGCCTGCTGGAGCGGTCGCTCCGCCACCCCAGCGGGGTGCGCGTCCCCGCGCCCGAGGACCACCTCGCCTCGCTGGCCTACCACGCCGTCTACCACAAGGGGCCGGAGTCCGGACTCCCCTCGCGCCACGCGCTCCACGCCCTCACGCCTCCGGACCACGACTACGCCGCCACCCTCGGCCGGCTGGCCGACGAGGTCGGCGCAGAGCTCGAGATGACCCTCGAGGGACTTGACGTGTTCCTGGGATCCGTCGGGTGGCGCCCCCCGGCGGACACGCTCCGGCGCCTGGCGCCGGGCAACCCGTGGATCACCGCGCACGTGCTCGACCGGCGCCCGGCCCCCGTCACGCCACCGACCGCGACGACGTTCCTCCTGCGTGAGCGGGCCCTCGCCGAGCTCGGCCTCGACCCGGTCCTCAAGGCCCTGGACCACTTCGGGTTCGTCGTCCTGCTGGCCGCTCCGCTGGACGCCGAGGCGTCCCGGCGGTGCGCCGCCGAGCTCCGTGGCGGCAACTGGGGACCGGGCCCGTTCCCCGTGGACGGCGGGCCGCCCCGCGTCGTCGTCGCCGCCGCCCACTACTCGCCCCGGCCTCCGGACGCCCGCCTGCTCGCGCAGTACCCGCGCCTGGAGAACGCCGAGGTGTACTTCCTCAAGCGGCACGTCCGGGAGATGGTCCGCTCCGCCACGGGCACGGCGGCCGAGTTCAACCCGCTCCACTCGTCGGACGACGAGGAGGAGGCATGGGAGTACCTCACCGTCGCGGTGCCGGACGAGGTCCCCCGCCTCCGGTCGGAGCTCGCCTCCCGACGCGAGGCCTGGGGCGCGACCGACGACGTGGTCGAGGTCCTGAGCCGCGGACGGCGGGCGCGGGTGGAGGTGGTGCGCACGGCCGCAGGCCCGGCCGTCCGCAAGACGTACGTACCGGAGTTCGAGCGCCACCTCCGCCGCGAGGTCGACGCGCTCCGGGTGCTGGGGCCCCGGGTCGCCGCGGTCCCCCGCCTCCTCGGCACCGGGCCGGACTGGTTCGAGACACCGCTGTTCAGGGACGACCTGGCGGGGCGCACCCGGGCGCGCCGGCTCCTGCCCCTGGACGTCCTGGGCTCCATGGTGGACGTCCTCCGCCGCATCCACGAGCAAGGCTACGAGCTGGTGGACGCCAAGCCCGACAACTTCGTCCTCGACCCGGTGGAGGGCCTCAAGGTCGTCGACCTCGAGTTCCTGCACCACGACGACGGGCAGGTGCCCGCCTTCCGGGACTCCCTCACCTTCCACCGCCCCCCGGAGGGCTTCGGGGGCGACCTCCCGGTCGGCGAGCTCTCGTACGAGCACCGCTGGCTGCCCTACACGGGCATGCCGGTCGACGTCCTCGTCAGCGGCTCGGTGCCGGTTCAGCGTGCGTGGCGCCTCGCCTACCGGCTCCGTCGCGCCACGGTCCTGCCCGGCGCACCGCCGCGGCGGGCGGTACGACGCGGACGCGACCTCCTGCGCGCCCTGCGGCGTCGTGCCGCCTGGGGCGTGACGGTCCTCAGCCGACGACGCGCGGCCTCGGCCTTCGCGGGCACAGGTCCGGACGGTCACCGATGAGCGCCCACGACGACGACGCGGGCGCGCCTCCGCCGGCGACGCGGCCCACCGTCATCGTCCCCGCCCACAACGAGGCGGGGACGATCGGGAGCAGCCTCACCGCGCTCCTCTCGGGCGAGGGGAGCGATGCCTTCGACGTCGTGGTCGTCTGCAACGGCTGTGTCGACGACACCGCCTCGGAGGCCCGCGAGGCCGCGACCCGCCTGGGGCGCGATATCCGGGTCCTCACCACGCCGACGGCGTCCAAGACGGCGGCGATCCGGCTGGGCGAGGCCGTCGCCGGACACCCCCGTCTCTACCTCGACGCGGACGTCACCTGCCCGACGTCCTCCGCGCTCGCCCTGTTCGCGGCCCTCGGACCGGGCGTGGACCTCGCCGTGCCCCGCAGGGTGCTGGACACCCGGGGGGCCACCCGCGCCGCCGCCGCGTACCACCGGGGGTGGTCCGCGCTCCCCTGGGTCGAGGCCCAGCTGGCGGGCCGCGGCGCCTACGCGGTCTCCCCGCGCCTGCGCGCCACGTTCGAGGCGTTCCCCGACACGGTCGCGGACGACCGTTTCGTCACCACCCGGGTCGGCGCGGACCGGGCGGTCGTCGTCGACGGGGCACCCGTCGTCGTGCGCCCCGCCCGACGCCTCCGCGACGTCCTGCGCGTCCGTCGGCGCGTCTACGCGGGGAACCTCCTCGTCGCGGCGCCGAGCCATGACGCCGGCCTCGCCCACCGCTGGGTGCTCCTCGTCCGCACGGTCGCCAGGCGGCCTTCGCTCGTGGGACCCGTCCTCGTCTTCGGCGCGACGACGCTCCTCGCGAAGGTGGCAGCGCGCCGGGCGGCCGGTCGGGGCGTCGTCGACTGGGGCCGGGCCGACGCCGCGCCCGGCGCTGCCGTCGCCCCGCCCGTACGTCAGGAGTGGTCGTCACCGGTCGACGCGGTCGTCGTCACGTACCGCAGTGCCGACTACGTCACGGCCTGCGTCGTCGCGCTGGACGAGGCCCTCGCACCGTGGAGCGGCTCGAGGATCGTCGTCGTCGACAACGCTTCCGGGGACGACGTGGCGGAGATCCTCGCCGGCACCTCCCCCCGCCTGGACCTGAGCCTGCAGCAGGAGAACCTCGGCTTCGCCGCCGGGTGCCACGTCGGCGCCGACCGCTCGGGTGCGGCACGGCTGCTCTTCGTCAACCCGGACGTCGTCGTCGAGCCGGACGCGGTGCGCGAGCTGATGCGGTGCGCGGACGCGTACCCGCGAGCCGGCATCGTGGGCGGGGTCGCGGTGACCGCCTCGGGCGGACGGGACGAGCGGGCGTTCTTCGGGGCGCCGAGCCTGTGGTCCGCGGTGTGCTTCGCGACCGGCCTGTCGAGCGTGTTCCCGGGGAACCGCTGGTTCGACCCGGAGTCCTCGCTCCGGTGGGACGGCACCCCCCAGGAGGTCGGGGTGGTGAGCGGGGGCATGATGCTCGTGGAGCGGCCGGCCTGGGACGCGCTCGGAGGCTTCGACCCCGCCTTCTTCCTCTACGGCGAGGACGCCGACCTGTGCCTGCGCGCGCGGGCCGGCGGCTGGTCCCCGCGGGTGTGCCCGACGGCCAGGTACCGGCACGACGTCGGGCGGTCGTCGTCGGGCGCGAACCGGCTGCCGCTGGTCCTCCGCGGCCGCGTCACGACCTACCGGCGCAACCTCCCGCCGCTCGCCGGGGCCCTCGCTGCGCGCCTCCTCGTGGTCGGCACCGCGATGCGGGCGCTGGCCGCGCCGCTCCGTCGCCCGGGAGGTCGCGCGTTCATCGGCAGCGCGGCCTGGCGCGACGCGTGGCGGCGGCGCGCGGAGTGGCGCGAAGGCTGGACGTCGGGCGGGGCGGAGGGGGCACGGCGATGACCGACGGCACGGAGCACGGCAGCGGGGAGTCCGACCGCACCCGGACCGCCGACCCGGAGGGGCGACCGACGGTCACCGTCGTCGTGCCCGTGTACGACGACGTGGACCGGCTGCGGCTGTGCCTGCGGGCCCTGGCCCGGCAGGACTACCCGGCACACCTCCTGGACGTCGTCGTGGTCGACAACGCCTCGCCCAGCGACCAGAGCCCCGCGCTGCCGACGGGCGATGCCCGGTTCCGGCTCCTGCACGAGGCCAGGCGTGGCTCCTACGCCGCGCGGAACACCGGCGTCGCAGCGGCCCGGGGCGACGTCCTGGCGTTCACCGACGCGGACTGCGTGCCCCGTCCGGACTGGATCTCGAGGGCGGTCGACCGCTGGGGCGGCGCTGCCGACCGCGCCGTCGGGGGCGACATCCGGCTGGTCTTCCGGGACGGCAGGGGCCCCGTGAGCGGCCCTGAGCTGTACGAGGTGCAGCACGACTTCCTCCAGCGCACGTACGTCGAGCGATGGCACTTCGCCGCCACCGCGAACCTCGTCGTGCCGCGCCCACTCTTCGAGCGCGTCGGCGCCTTCGACAGCGCGCTGCAGTCCGGTGGCGACCTCGACTGGGGGCGTCGTCTCGCCGGGGCGGGGGGCCACCTGGTCTTCGCCGCGGACGCCGTGGTGGAGCACCCCTCCCGCCCGACGTGGGGGGAGCTCGGCCGGAAGACCGTGCGGGTCGCCAACGGCCTCGCGGACAAGGACGCCGGCGCGACCGGTCGGCCGGCACTCATCCGGCAGGCGCTCCGCAACGTCCGGGGCGGGACGACCATCTGGGTCAAGGTCTGGTTCCGGGACCGTCCGGAGGGGGTCGTCCCGCGGCTGCGGTACGCCACCGCGTTCACCTTCGTCCGCCTCCTGCGATCAGGCGTCCACCTCCAGCGGGCCGCGCACCGCCGGCCCCCGGACCCGCGTCAGAGGTAGAGCACCCGCTGCTCGAGGCTCCCGACGACCCGTCCCAGCGCGGCTCCCGCCTGGTCGGCGAGACGCCAGCGGGCGGCAGGCCGCCACGGTGCGACCGGCGCGAGGGCCACGAGGCGGGCCCAGCGCAGGAGGGCTCCGGCAAGACGCGGCTGCGGCATGCCGGCGCCGCGGTACTCGCGGAACAGCCGCCCGCGCGACCTCCCGGTCCGGAACGCCTTGACGGCGACGTCCCGGGCCCGGCTCCGATGCCGGTACCGGACGACGGCGTCCGGGACGTAGCCGAGGGTGTGCCCCGCCAGCTGCAGACGCCAGCTCAGCTCCGTGTCGTCCGACCCGTACGTGTACACCTCCCGGAACCCGCCGACCGCGGCGAACACCTCGGCCCGGACGCCGAGGTTCGCGGAGATCGTCCGAGGCAGGAACCCGGCCACGACCGGAAGGCCCTCGGGGTGCCGCGGGACATACCTGAGGTGCCTGTTCAGGGCCTCGTCGTCGATCCTCCCGCCGACGGCGTCGTGCGCCTCGAGCCCGCGGGACATCGCCGCCACCCAACCGGGTGCGACCTCGTCGTCGGCGTCGCAGAACAGGAGCTGCTCGCCCCGGGCCGTCCGTGCCCCGGCGTTGCGAGCCGCGCTGGTACCCGGTGTGGCGCAGGGGAGCACGCTCAGCGCCATCCGGTCCTGGAACCTCGCGCACACCTCACGGGTGCCGTCCGTCGACCCGTTGTCGACGACGACGACCTCCCAGGCGACGGGCACGTCCTGCGCCGCCAGAGCCTCGAGCTGCGTGCCGATCGTCGCGGCCGCGTCCCGGGCGGGGATGATCACGCTGACAACGGGAGCCGCCACACCGCGAGCCTAGCCGCGTCAGCCCTGCCGCCGCTCGACGCATGCCGTCGGGCTCCTCCCGCCGCCTCAGCCCGGTGCGCCCCGGGCCAGGGCGGCACGGACGGCGGCCCAGCGCTGCACCACGAGCTCGGGCCCGCTCACCAGACCCACGCCCGAGGACACCACACCCCGCCGCGCGGTCCGGGCGAGCCGGAGGGCGAGCAGCGTCGTGCGCCATCCGGGCAGCTCGTCGGGGCGCGCTCCTGCCGCGGCCAGCAACGCGCCGAACGGCGCGTCCAGCGCACCCTCGAGGAACCCGCCGAGCACGTGGGGGCTGGTGTGCAGCACCACCCCGACCGGGAAGCCGCAGAAGGGCTCGAGGCGCACGGTCCCCAGGTCCACCACCGCCGTCCGGCCCGCCGCGACGACCAGGTTCTTCGGGTGGGCGTCGGTCGCCGACGGCACCAGGGGCCAGCGGCGCAGCGCCTCGGTCAACCACGGCGCGGCCAACGCGGTCCGGAAGTCGGTGGGCAGGTCCCAGCGCAGCACCTCGTCCAGCTCGCGGACGACGTCGGCGCACGTCCCCTCCGCCTCCGAGCGCGTCAGGTCGGCGTACCGGTGCACGAGTCCCCCGACGGCGTCGATCTGGTCCTGCGGTGGCAGATCGGTGAGGTAGGCGCCGTCGACGTACTCCTCGACGACCACGCGCCCCCCGTCGAGCACCTCGAAGCCGGGACTCGGGACGTGTCGGCCGAAGCGCCGTCGCAGGTCCCCGTAGCCGGCGGCCAGGGCAGCGGGGTAGTGGTGCCGGACCGTCCCCCGCCCGGGGTCCAGGAGCACGAAGCCGCCGTCGAAGGTGACGACGGCGATCGGGTAGCCGTCCGTCCGGCCCCGCCGGTGCCAGGCCCAGCCGCCGTGCAGCACGCGGCGGACGTGCTGGGCCAGAGCCTCGCTCCCCCGCGCGGTCGGACGGGCGGCCCGGACGCTGGTCTTGGTCCGGGCCAGGTGGACGGGCAGCCTGGTGCGCGGGCGCCGCCACACGTCGGGCGCATCGGCCACGAGCAGGCCACGGCTCAGGAGCGGGCCGAGCGCGAGCACCCGTACCCGGCGCTCGGACAGGGAGGAGCGCACGGCACGCAGGCTCCCGAGCCGCCCCCTCCGGTCTCGTGCCATTCCCCCATCCCGCTTCGCCGCGAGTGCCCCCTCACGGTCATCATGGACCCATGGCCGACCCCACGACCACACCTCGCGCCGCCGCAGGACGCCGCCGGTCCGGCCGGATGCTCCTGCGCCGGGGGCTTCCCGCGGTGCTGGTGGTCGCCGTCCTCGGAGCGGCCGCGCTCTACGCCGCGACCCGCGGCGGCGACCGACCGGTCCCGGACCCGCCGGGTGCCGAGGTGCCGACGGCGCCCGCCGACGAGGCCACGGCGTCGCTCCCGAGCCGCGAGGACTTCCCCGACGAGACGACCACCGGCGTCCCCGAGGGCGTGCAGCTGGAGCCGTCGGAGTCGCTCCGGGTGACGGAGGACGGCGCCGTCATCGACGGACTCCTCATCACCGGCACGGTCGTCGTCGAGGCCGACGACGTCGTCATCCGCAACACGGTGATCCGCAACACGGGCACGTTCGCGATCCGCGTCGACGGGGGGCGGAACCTCCTCGTCGAGGACTCCGAGATCGACGGGCAGGGACGGGGCGCCGCCGCCGTCGCGTTCGGGAACTACACGCTGCGACGCGTCCACATCCACCACGTCACCGAAGGTCCGAGGATCGCCGGCGGCACCGTGCTCATCGAGGACTCGCTCGTCCACCGTCTGGTGCAGGCGGGCGACAACCACACCGACGTGGTCCAGGCGGTCGGCGGTCGTGAGGTGGTCCTGCGGGGCAACGCCCTCCTCGCCGACGACCCGGAGGCAGGCACCCTCGGCAACGCCGCGTTCCAGTTCGGCGAGGAGGACGGCGAGCTGGGTGCGTGTCTCGTCGAGGGCAACCTCCTCAGCGGCGGCAACTACACGGTGAACGGCGGGGGTGGCGGGACCACCGGTGCGGGGTGCGTGTTCCGGGACAACGTCCTCATGGAGACCGCCCGGTACGGCGCCCGGGCGAACCTCGGGGGCGCCGCCGTGTGGGAGAGCTCGAACGTCTGGCTCGACACGGGCGAACCCGTCCCCTGATCCGCCGGGTCCGGCCGCGTCCGCCGCCGTGCCCTCACCAGCCCCGCCTGCGACGGCCGCGCCGATGCCCCTTCGTCCGATATTCACCCATAAGACCCTGTCTGAGTCGGCTTGTCCTCACTAGGCTGGATCGGACGAAGGACGGGTGATGAGATGACGATGCTCCGCAGCAAGGGCCTCGCGGCACTGACGGCCCTCTGCGGCGCGGCGGTCCTCGTGGGCGGCACCGCCCTCCAGGCCGGTCCGACGGCATCACCCCCACCGCCGGCGTCGGCGGCCGATCCGGGCCCCGCCGTCCCGGCGGCCACGGGACCCTCCGGCGCTGACGACGACGAGACCGCTCGGCCGGTGCTGACCGAACCGACGGCGAGCTCGCCGGAGCGGGCCGACGAGATCGTGGGCGAGGCGGGGTCCGTCGTGGGCGCGAACTTCGCCGGTCCGGTGGCGAGGACGACGGCGACCCGGTCGCTGTGGTGGCGCTGGACGGCCCCCCGCAGCGGCACCTACACGTTCTCGACCTTCGGCTCCGAGATGGACACCACGCTCACCGTGCGGACCGACTCCCTCGACACGGTCGCGGAGAACGACGACGACGGCGACGTGTCGACGTCCGCCGTGACCGTCCCGGCCGAGGAGGGCCAGACGCTCCTCGTCGAGGTCGGCTCGGAGCCCGAGGACGCCGGCCTCGTCGCGCTGGCCTGGCGCCCGCAGGGCGGCGGTCCGGGCCAGGGGGCCCCGCGCCCGCGCCCGACGTCCGAGCCGACG
>NZ_CAMPHH010000054.1 GCF_946885855.1 uncultured Actinotalea sp.
GCGGGCGTTCGGCGTCTCCCGTGGCCTCCTGCGGTACGTCGAGCGTCTCGTCTCCCACGACGTCGCGCTGCGCGGCATGGCGACCCTGCGCACCCGCGTCTACGAGCGGCTCGCCGCCGGTGACCCCGCGGCCCTCGTGACGCTGCGGCGCGGGGACCTCCTGGCCCGGGTCGGTGCCGACGTCGACGCGGTGGGCGACGTCGTCGTCCGCGGTCTGCTGCCGATGGCCGTGGCCACGGTCGTCGGCCTGGGGTCGAGCGTCCTCGTCGGGGTCTTCCTGCCCGCAGCCGGGCTCGCCCTGGCCCTGGCGCTCCTCGTCGCCGGGGTCCTCGCGCCGGCGCTGGCGCGGCGGGCCGCCCGGGCCGCCGAGGCCCGCTCGGCCGAGGCGGCGGCCGACGTGTCGGCCACCGTCCTGACCCTGCTCGGCGGCGCCGCGGAGCTGCAGGTCGCGGGCCGGGTCGACCCGCTCGTCGATGCCCTGCGGCAGGCCGAGGCCCGGCGCGCCCAGGCCGCCGACGACGCCGCGCGGCCGGCCGCCCTCGGTGCCGCCCTGCAGCCGGCGGCCACCGGGGCGGCCGTGCTCGCGGCGCTCCTCCTCGGGATCCCCGCGACGGTCGCGGGGACGCTCGCCCCGGTCGAGCTCGCCGTCGTCGTCCTCACGCCGCTCGCCGCGTTCGAGGCCGTGGCCGCCCTGCCCGCGGCGGCGGTGCAGGTCCTCCGGTCCCGGCAGGCCGCCGAGCGGATCATGGCCCTGCTCGACGCGGCCGCCCCGACACCGTCCGCACCGGCGGCACCGGCCGCGAAGGACATGCCGGTCGCGCCGGACGTGCCGAACCGGCAGGACGGCCAGGGCCTTCCCGACCCGGCGCCCCTCGACGAACTCGCCACTGCCCGGCCGGGCACCGCCCCGCCCGTCCTGCGGGCTCGCGGGCTCGCGTGCGCCAGGCCCGGCGGGCCCGTGCTCGTCCGCGACCTGGACCTCGACCTCGAGCCGGGACGCGGCGCCGTCGTCGTGGGTCCGAGCGGCGTGGGCAAGACGACGCTCCTGCTGACGCTCGCCGGGCTGCTGGCTCCGCGGGCCGGCACGGTGCGGGTCGGGGGGCGGGACCTGGCCGCCCTCCGCCGCGAGCAGGCCGCCGGCCTCGTCGCCTACACGCCGGAGGACGCGCACGTCTTCGACACGAGCGTCCTGGAGAACCTGCGCGTCGCCCGTGGGGACGTGACGGAGGACGAGGCGCGGGCGGCGCTCACCACGGTCGGGCTCGGCGCGTGGCTCGCCGGGCTGCCCGACGGGCTCGCCACGAGCCTCGGCGCGGACGCGACGCGCGTGTCCGGCGGCCAGCGCCGCCGCCTGCTGCTGGCCCGCGCCCTGCTCACCCGCGCCCCGCTGCTCCTGCTCGACGAGCCGACCGAGCACCTGGACGACGAGGACGCCACGGCCCTGCTGCGGGGCCTGCTCGACGGGACGCTGGCACCTGGGCGCGGCGTGCTCGTCGTGACGCACCGGGAGCCGGGCACCGAGGCGGCGGGCACCGTGCTGCGCCTCGCCGGGACGCCGGGCGGCCGCGCAGGGGTCGACGCCCGGGCCGGCGCGCGCGTCGGGGCGGCGCCCCTCGGCTGAGCGTCCGCCCGGCGGAGTACCGTGCCGTCACGGGGCACGACGCGCCGGCGCCGCGATCCCCGCCGGCACGACCACGCAGGAGGCACGATGACGGCGCCCTCGACCGAGCGGCACAGCGGGTCCGTCGCGGCAGCGGAGCTCCTCCAGGCGGCACTCAACCTCGCCTCGAGCCTGGACCTGCCGAGCGTCCTGCAGCGGTTCGTCGCCGCGAGCACGGACCTGACCGGCGCCCGGTTCGGCGCGATCAACGTCCTGGACGCGCGTGGCCGCTCGACGACCTTCGTCCACACGGGGATGGACGAGCGGCTCGCCGCGATGCTCGGCCGGGGCCCGCACGCCGTCGGCGTCCTCGGCGCGATCCCGACCCGCGGGACGCTGCGCCTCGGGGACCTCATGCAGCACCCGAGCTTCCGTGGCTTCCCCGCCAACCACCCGCCGATGGGCTCCTTCCTGGGCACGGCCGTCCGCGTCCGGGACCGGGTGTACGGCTACCTCTACCTCTCGGAGAAGGAGGGCGGCTTCACCGACGACGACGACGAGGTCGTCCTCACCCTGGGCGCCGCGGCCGCCGTCGCGATCCAGAACGCGCAGATGTACGCGGACGCCGAGCACCGCGAGCACTGGCTCCAGGCCGGGCAGAAGATCACCACGATGCTCCTCTCCGGCGCCGAGGAGGAGGAGGTCCTCGCCGAGATCGCCTCGTCCTCCCGCGAGGTCGCCCGCGCCGACACGGCCGCGCTCGTCCTGCCGGGGATCGACGACACGTGGGTCATGGAGATCGTCGACGGCGTGGGCGCCGACGAGCTCGTCGGGACCGTCATGCCGCCCGACGGCCGGGCGCGGACCGTGCTGCGGGACGGCAACGGCCTCGTGGTGGACTCCCTGTCCCGCTCCCGCGCCATGCGGGTGGACGCCCTGCGGCAGTTCGGGCCGGCGATGTACGCGCCCATGCAGGCGGACGGGCGCGGGGTCGGCGTGCTGGTGCTCCTGCGCCGGGTGGGGTCGACCCCGTTCGAGCCCACCGACCTCGCGACCGCGGAGGCCTACGCGAACCAGGCGGCGCTGGCACTGGTCCTGGCCGAGGCGCGGCACGCCCAGGACGTCGCGGCCCTGCTCGACGAGCGGGAGCGGATCGCGCGCGACCTGCACGACCTCGCGATCCAGCAGCTCTTCGCCACCGGCATGCAGCTCGAGACTGCCCGCCGCCGCGCCGCCCGCGGCGTGGACCCGACGGAGCTGACCGGCATCGTGGAGGAGGCGCTCGACAACGTCGACGCGACGGTCAAGCAGATCCGGTCGATCGTCCACGCGCTGCGCGACCCGGATGCGGCCGCCCCCCTCGCGGAGCGGCTGCGGCGCGAGGCCTCGCTCGCGCGGACAGGCCTGGGCTTCGCGCCCTCGCTGCTCATCACGGTGGACGGGCGGGTCCTGGACTCCCCGGACAGCCTCGAGGGCGACGCCGCCTCCCTGGACGAGCGCGTCGGCGACGACCTGTCCGACGACGTCGTCGCGGTCGTGCGCGAGGGCCTCGCGAACGCGGCCCGGCACGCCCGCGCGTCCTCGGTCGCCGTGCGCGTCGAGCTGCACGGGGAGGCGCCGACCGGCCGCGTCGTCGTGGAGGTCGAGGACGACGGCGCCGGCCTGCCGCCCGAGCGCGAGCGGCGCTCGGGCACGGACAACCTGGCCGCCCGGTCACGCCGCCACGGCGGCACCTTCACGCTGGGTGCCGGGTCGGACGGCGGGACGCTGCTCACCTGGCAGGCCCAGCTGCCGGGCCGGCGGTAGGGGGACGGTCGGCGGTGGATCGCGCGTCGGGGTGCTCGCCCCGACGCGCGCTCCTGCCCGTGGGTGCTCGTGCCGGCCGGGACGTCCGGGCGGCCCCGCGTCAGTCGTGGTCGGGCTTCCAGGAGCTCCGCTTGTGCCCGGCGACCCAGGCCGCGGCCTGGGTGCGGCGCTGCAGGCCCATCTTCGACAGCAGCGACGTGATGTGGTTCTTCACGGTCTTCTCGGCGACGCCGAGGCGCTCGGCGATCTCCCGGTTCGACATCCCCTCACCGATGAGGTCCAGCACCTTGCGCTCGCTCGGTGTGAGGTCGGCCGTCGGGTCGTCGTGACCGGCCCGGCGGCGGGTGACGGTCCGCTCATCCAGGAGGGTGCGGCCCGCGGCGACGGACCGGACCACGTCCGCGATCTCCGCGCCGCGGACCGTCTTGAGCACGTACGCGGCGGCACCGGCCTCGAGGGCGGCGGCCAGCGCGTCGTCGTCGTCGAAGGAGGTCAGGATGATGGCCCGGGTGTCCGGCAGCGCGCTCCGGACGCCCTCGAGGATGTCGATCCCGGTGCCGTCGGGCAGCTGCAGGTCCACGAGCATGACCTGCGGCCTGACGAGCGTCGCACGACGCACGCCCTCGGCCACGGTGCCGGCCTCGGCGACGACGGTCATGCCGTCCGCGCGGTCGATCACCTCCGCGATGCCGCGCCGGACCACCTCGTGGTCGTCGACGATCATGACGGCGATGTCAGCGGTGCGCCCGGGCGCGGGCGGGACGTTGGCTACCACGCCCACGATCCTAGGCAGGGACGGCCCCGGAGGGCACCCGTGACCAGGCTCGGCGCGTCGCGCCTCCCGCGGCGACGGCCGGGCGGGACCACCCGGGCCCACCTCGGCTCGCCCCCGGGGACCGACGGCCGTGGTCCCGGTCCGCAGACCGGCACCACGGCCGGTCCCTCAGAAGGTGGAACGCCAGTCGCGGATGACGCGCACGACCTCGTCGAGGTGGGACTCGAGGAGGAAGTGGCCGCCGTCGACCAGCTCGATCCGGGCGTGCGGGCAGTCGCGGGCGAAGGCCTCGGCGCCCGCCGGGCCGAAGATCTCGTCGTGGCGCCCCCACACGGCGAGCACCGGCACCTGGGAGTCCCGTAGCCAGGCGTGCAGGCGCGGGTACAGCGCCCGGTTGGTGCGGTAGTCGGCGAAGAGGGCCAGCTGGGCCACGTCCACACCGGGACGGTCCAGGAGCGCGAGGTCGTGCTCCCAGGCGTCCGGGTCGACCAGGCTCGGGTCGGGCACGCCGTGCAGGTACTGCCACTCGACGGCCTCACGCCCCAGCGCCGGGCGCAGTGCGCTCTCGTTCACGGCGCCCTGGTCCTCGCCGTAGGCCCAGACCGGCCCCCAGAACTCCGGGACGAACCCGTCCTCGTAGGCGTTGCCGTTCTGGGAGATGATGCCCTCGACGACCTGGCGGCCCGCGAGGGCCAGTCGCCAGGCGATCGGCGCTCCGTAGTCCTGCGTGTAGACGGTGTACCTCTCGACCCCGAGCTCGTCGAGGAACGCGCTGGTCACGCGGGCGAGGGAGTCGAAGGTGTAGTCGAACTCGTCGACGGAGGGCGCGGACGAGCGTCCGAAGCCGACGTGGTCCGGGGCGATCACCCGGTAGACGTCGGCCAGGGCAGGGATGAGGTGGCGGAACATGTGCGAGCTCGTGGGGTAGCCGTGCAGCAGCAGGATCACGGGCGCGTCGGCGGGGCCGGCCTCGCGGTAGAAGATCTCGTGCCCGTCGATCGTGACGGAGCGGTGGTGGACAGCGGGCATGGACTAACCTCTCAGAGTGGTTTTACTGGTTAGTCGACGGTAGCAGGGGGAACCGGAGGAAGGAAAGGCACGCGATGGTGGAGGACGAAGGGCTGCTGCTCGAGGTGCTCAACAGCACGCCCGTCGAGCAGGGACGCAGCCGCGACCTGCTCGACGGCGACGCCGGGGCGGCGCTGTCCGCCCGGCACGGGGGCACGGGCTCCCCCGCGGAGCTCGAGCACGTGCGGGAGATGCGCCGGCTCGTGCAGGACGCCGTCCGCGGCGCTCCGGAGGCGCCCCGCTCCCTGCAGCGGGCGCTGCAGGGAGTGTCGCTGACGCCGGCCGTCAGCGAGCACGGCATCGACTGGGAGCTGAGCGCCCCCGGGGACCGGCTGCTCGCCGCGCGCGTCGCGCTGGCCTGGGCCCGCGTCGCCGACGAGCTGCCCGGCCGGCTGCGCCCGTGCGCCAACGGCGAGTGCCACCTGTTCCTCGTCGACCACAGCAAGCCCGGCCGGGCGAAGTGGTGCTCCATGGCCACGTGCGGGAACAGGATGAAGGCCCGCGCGCACGCCGCCCGGGTCACCGGCACGGCGCCCACGCCCGCGCAGCGCTGACGAACCGGCGGCCTACCGTCTCCGCTGGCAGCGCGGGCAGCGGAACGAGGACCGGTTCATGAACGGCTCGCGGACGACGACGCCGCCGCACCGCGGGCACGGCCGCCCCTCCTGGCCGTACACCGCCAGGGACCGGTCGAAGTAGCCGGACGCCCCGTTGACGTTGACGTAGAGCGCGTCGAAGCTCGTGCCCCCGACCCGCAGCGCCTCCGCCATGACGTCGGCGGCGGCGTCCAGCAGGGTGTCGACCGCCGTCGGTCGCAGCGTGTCCGTGCGCCGCGCGTAGTGCAGGCGGGCACGCCACAGCGCCTCGTCGGCGTAGATGTTGCCCACCCCGGACACGAGCGTCTGGTCCAGGAGGGCCCGCTTGACGTCCGTGCGGCGGGACCGCAGGCGGGCGACGAGGGCGCGCCGGTCCAGCGCCGGGTCGAGCAGGTCCCGGGCGATGTGGGCCACGGGCTCGGGCACGGCCGCCACCGCGCTGCCGTGACCGCCCGCGGCGCCGTCGGCCGTCGGGAGGAGGTCGACCACGGTGAGGTGCCCGAACGTGCGCTGGTCGACGAAGTCCAGCACCAGCGGCCGGTGATCCTGCGTGGGCCCGTGTACGGGCCCGTCCTGGGCCACGAGGTGCAGGCGGGCGCGCAGGTGGGGGTGATCCACGGGCGGCGTGGTGGCGTCCCGGACGAGCAGCTGGCCGCTCATCCCGAGGTGGGCGAGCAGCGCCTCGCCGTCGGCACCGTCGTCCAGGAGGAGCCAGAGGAACTTGCCGCGGCGGACGGCGGCGCTGAGCGTGCGGCCGGTCAGCCGCCCGGTGAACTCGGCGACGGCGCCGGCCTGACGGCGGACCGCGGAGTCCCGGCGGACCTCCACCGCGTCCACCCTGCGGCCCAGGACGTGCCGGGCCAGGCCGTCACGGACCGTCTCGACCTCGGGCAGCTCGGGCACGTCAGACGGGGTCGGCAGGGTCGGCAGTGGCGTCGAGCATCTGGAGGGCGCGGTAGGCGTCCGCGGCCGCCTCCTGCTCGGCGAGCTTCTTGGCGGTCCCGGTCCCCGTGCCCCGGACCTCGCCGTCCAGGACGATGCGCGCCGTGAACCGGCGGGCGTGGTCCGGTCCCTCGCTGTCGCAGAGGTACTCCGGCGCCCCCAGCCCGAGCCGGGACGCGAGCTCCTGGAGGGAGGTCTTCCAGTCGAGCCCCGCACCGAGGTCGGCGGCGACCTCGAGCGTCGGGTCCACGAGCGCCTCGACGACGCCCCGGGCGACCTCCAGGCCGTGCGTGAGGTAGACGGCCCCGAACAGGGCCTCGAGGGTGTCGGAGAGGATCGAGTCCTTCTCCCGGCCTCCCGTCGCGAGCTCCCCCTTGCCGAGCAGCAGGTACGCGCCCAGCTCGAGCTGCCGGGCGATCGCGGCCAGGGAGCGCTGCGACACCGTGGCGGCGCGCATCTTGGCCAGCTCACCCTCGGACAGGTCGGGGTGGCGGCGGTAGAGGGCCTCGGTCACGACGAGGCCGAGGACCGTGTCTCCGAGGAACTCGAGGCGCTCGTTGGTGGGGATCCCGCCCGCCTCGTGGGCGAAGGAGCGGTGCGTCAGCGCCAGCACGAGAAGCTCGGGGTCCAGGTGGACCCCGAGCTTCTCGACGAGCTGGGCGGCGGGCTGAGCGGTCATGGACGTCGACCGGTCACCGGCACGTCAGCGACACGCGCAGCGGTTCAGCGCGACTCGTGCTCGGTGCGCAGCGCCTCGGCGTACTGCCGGCCCTTGTAGGTGCCGCAGGACGGGCACGCGACGTGCGGCATCGTGGCCGCCTTGCAGCGCGGGCAGGTGGTGAGCGTCGTGGCAGTGGCCTTCCACTGCGACCGACGCGCACGGGTGTTGCTGCGCGACATCTTGCGCTTCGGAACAGCCACGATCAGCTCTCTTTCGGTTCGTCGAACAGGGTCTTCATCCGCTCGAGCTCGGCCCACCGGGGGTCGAGGACCTCGTGCGTGTGGTCGGCGTTCTCCGGGTCCGCCAGGCGCACCCCGCACTCCGGGCACAGGCCCGGGCAGTCCGCGGAGCAGACCGGACGGAACGGTAGCGCAGGCACCACCGTGTCCCGGACCGCGGGCTCGATGTCGAGCAGGTCGCCCTCGAGCTCGCGGACCTCGTCCTCGTCGTCACCGGTCTCGGCCGCGACACGGGCGCGGTCGGGGTAGTAGTACAGCTCCTGGAGATCGGCCTCGACGTCCACCGACGTCTCCTCCAGGCAGCGCACGCACTCCCCGACGGCCCGGCCCCGGACGGTGCCCGAGACGAGGATCCCCTCCATGACCGACTCGAGCCGGAGGTCCAGCTCGAGGTCGTCCCCGGAGGGGATGCCGATCACGGCGGTACCGAGGTCCTCGGGTGCAGGAACCGTGCGCTGCAGCGCTCGCATGGTCCCCGGGCGCCGCGCGAGCTCATGGGTGTCGAGCACGAACGGAGAACGGGGGTCGGCGGTGATGGGGCGCTCCACGGCGTCGGTCCTGGGTCGAGGGATCTCGGTCCACGCCACGAGCGGCAGGACCAACGGTCGATCGTACGGCATGGGGACGGGGCGCCCAAACGCCGGAGGCGTCCCCCGGGGTCGTCACCGAGTCGGCCGACGGGACGGCCACCGCGACCCGCGCCCGGGCTGTCGCCGGGACGGTCGTCGGGATACCCGCGGGCGCTCCCGCAGTGACGTCCTCAGCCGTCCAGGGGTCCCGTGCCCAGCTCGAGCCGGCCGGCGAGCTTGGCGCGACCGGCCTGGACCTGTGCGAGGACCTTGCCGAGGTCGATCTCGAAGTCCGCGAGCCGCCGGTCGCAGTAGTCGTCCGCGTCCCGGCGCAGGCCCGCCGCGACGCCCTCGGCCTCCGCGACGATCTCCTCGGCCCGGCGCTCGGCGGCACGGACCACCTCCTGCTCCCCCACGAGCTCGGCCGCCCGCTCCCGGGCGGCGGCCACGATCTCCTCCGCCTCCCGGCGTCCGTCCTCGAGGACGGCGTCGGCGTCCGCGAGGAGCTCGTCGGCGCGGGCGAGCTGTCCGGGAAGGATCGAGCGCGCCTGCGCGAGGAGGTCCAGGAGCTCCGCGCGGTTGACGAGGACGGAGGAGGACATGGGCATCGCGCGCGCCTGCCCGACGGCCTGCTCCAGCGCGTCGAGCACGCCCGTCAGCCCCTCGGGCCGTCGCCGCTCGTCGTCGCCCGGGTGCCCCTCGCGGGACGTGGTGTCGGCCATCTCATCCCCTCCTGTCGGACGTCGTGGGCCCGGCGACGCCCGCCGGGCCCAGGTGCCCGAGATCGGCGAGGCGGGCCAGCACGGCTCCGCTCACCCCGGCCGGGACCAGGTCCTCGATGTGTCCGCCGTGGCGGGCGACGTCCTTGACGAGCGACGAGGCGATGTGGGCCACGGACCGGTCGGCCGGCAGGAACACCGTCTCGATGCCGGTGAGGTGCCGGTTCATCAGCGCCATGGGCAACTCCGCGTCGTAGTCGGCGCCACCCCGCAGCCCCTTGACCAGCGCGGTCGCACCGACGTCCCGGCAGAAGTCCACGAGCAGGCCCGGGACGAGGTCGACCCGGACGTTCGGCAGGTCGGCGACGGCGGACCGAGCCAGCTCGACCCGTGCCGGGGCGTCGAGCAGGGTCGTCTTGGACGCGTTGGTGGCGACCGCGACGACGACGGAGCCGAAGAGCCGGGCGGCCCGGCCGATGACGTCGAGGTGGCCGAGCGTGATCGGGTCGTACGAGCCGGGGCAGACGGCGACCGAGGGCGCCCCGGCAGGGGTCCCCGATCCGGCCGGGCGCCCTCCAGCCGCTCCGGCCGGCAGCGTGCCCGCCGCCGTGTCCCGCGGGGGGGTCCGGTCGGGCACCTCGGTCACGTCGTCGCGGCTCACGGCGTCACTGTAGGTCCGTCGGCGCTGCGGGTCCCTCGGCGACCCGGTGCCCGTCGTGCCGGGCGAACCACAGGACGGTCTCCCCGTAGCGGCGCTCACCGGTCCGCTGCAGGGCAGGCGGCCAGACGGGCTCCGGCGTGCGGGCGTCCCGCTCGACGACGACGACGGCGTCGTCCGCCAGGTGCGGGACGAGCGCGTCGAGCACGTCCGCGAGGTCGGCCTCGGGCAGGTCGTACGGCGGGTCGAGCAGTGCGACGTCCACGCCGGGCCGCGGACCGGGCCGCCGCAGGTACGGCAGCACCTTCTCCGCCACCACCTGCACCCCGGGGAGCCCGAGCGCACCGGCGTTCTGCCGGCACACCTGGGCGGCCGCGCGAGCGGAGTCCACCAGCACGACGTCGACGGCCCCGCGGCTCGCGGCCTCCAGCCCCAGCGCACCCGAGCCGGCGTAGAGGTCCAGGACCCGGGCACCCTCGAGCACGCCGGCGTGGTCCAGGCGCGAGAAGAGCGCCTCGCGGACCCGGTCGCTCGTGGGGCGGGTGCCACGCGGGGGCACCCGCAGGCTCCGTCCACCGGCGGCGCCCGCCACGATCCTCGTCACCCGGCCCAGGCTAGCCACGCCGCCGCGCACGGGGTGTCAGCCGCCGGGCACCGGGGGTCAGCTGCGCTCCAGGAACTCCTCGCGCCCGGGGCCGAGCCAGCGGTCGATCGCGCGCCGCAGCTCGGGCCAGCGCTCCAGGGTGGGGTCCGCCTCGACGAGGCCGACGGCGTCCTCGCGCGCCTGCGCGATGAGATCCGCGTCCTCAAGGACGCGAAGCAGCCGCAGAGAGCTCCCCCGTCCGGACTGGGAGGCGCCGAGCACGTCGCCCTCGCGACGCAGCCGGAGGTCCGCGTCCGCCAGGCGGAAGCCGTCGGTCGTGGCCGCGAGGACCTCGGTCCGGGCCGCTGCGGCGGTCCCCGGGGCGGCGGACGAGACGAGCAGGCACAGACCGGCGTCCCGCCCGCGGCCGACGCGCCCGCGCAGCTGGTGCAGCTGCGAGAGCCCGAAGCGATCGGCGTCGAGGACGACCATGACCGTGGCCTCGGGGACGTCGACCCCGACCTCGACGACGGTGGTCGACACGAGCACGGGCACGTCGCCCGCGGCGAAGCGGGCCATGACCTCGTCCTTCTCCGCCGTGGGGAGACGGCCGTGCATGACCCCGATCGGCACGCCGGCCAGCGCCGGGTGGGACCGCAGCTCCTGCGCGACGTCCAGGACGGCGCGCAGGGGTCGAGGCTCCTCCGGGGGCGGCAGGAACCCGCCCGGCTTCAGGAGGCCCTCCGCTGTCATGAGCCGGCGGAACTCCTCGTCGGTCGCCCTCGTCTCGTCCCCGGCGGAGGTGGGCGCCGGCCCCCACGAGAGGCCTGGGGCGTCGGTGACGAGGTCCGCGGCGTCGGTCGCGTCGTCGCCTTCGCCGTCGTCAGAGCTGATCCGGGGGCAGACGACGTACACGCGGCGACCGGCGTCCACCTCCTCCCGCACCCGGCGCCACGTGCGCTCCAGCCAGGCGTGGTTGTCGGCCGGGACCACGTGCGTCGTCACGCCGGGCCGACCCGCCGGCACCTCGGCGAGGGTCGACGTCTCGAGGTCGCCGAACACGGTCATCGCCACGGTCCTGGGGATCGGCGTGGCGGTCATGACCAGGAGGTGCGGTGTGGGCCCGTCCGTCCGGTTGCGCAGCGCGTCCCGCTGCTCGACGCCGAACCGGTGCTGCTCGTCGACCACGACGAGGCCCAGGTCGGCGAAGCGCACCTTCGGGCCGAGCAGGGCGTGCGTGCCGACGACGATCCCCGCCCGCCCGGAGGCCACGTCCAGCAGCGCCTCGCGCCGGGCGGCGGTGCCGAGCGAACCCGTGAGGAGTGTGACCCGGGTCGCCGCCTCGGCCGCGCCGAGCAGGCCGTCGTCGGCGAGAGGCCCGAGGAGGGAGCGCAGGGTGCGGGCGTGCTGCGCCGCGAGCACCTCGGTCGGGGCCAGGAGCGCCGCCTGCCCGCCGGAGTCGACCACCTGGAGCATCGCGCGGAGGGCCACGAGGGTCTTGCCCGACCCGACCTCGCCCTGCAGCAGCCGCTGCATCGGACGCGGCTGGGTGAGGTCGGCCGCGATCGCGTCACCCACCTCGACCTGCCCCTGGGTCAGCGTGAACGGCAGGCGCAGGTCGAAGGCCGCCAGCAGCCCCGTGGCGGGGTCGGTGGACCCCGGCCGCGCGACGGCCGCCTGCTCGGCGATCGCGTGCCGCCGCCGCGCGAGGGCCGTCTGGAGCACGAGCGCCTCCTCGTAGCGCATGCGGGCCCGCCCCCGGTGGTACTGCTGCTCGTCGTCGGGGCCGTGCAGCTCGACCAGCGTCCGATAGCGGTCCGGGAGCCGGCGCGTCGCGCGCAGCTCCTCCGGCACGGGGTCCGGCACGTCCTCCGGCCGGACCGCGCTCATCACGGTCCGCACGGCCTTGCGGATGCGCCAGGTGGGCAGCTTCGACGAGGCCGGGTAGAAGGGCACGGGCCGGCTGGACTCGTGCAGGGCGGCCGCCTCGTCGTCGACGTCCACGCCGACCACCTGGTAATCCGGGTGCGTCAGCTCGGAGGATCCGCGGTAGACCCGCACCCGACCGCTGAAGACGCCCACGCGGCCGACGGCCAGTCGTCGCTGGTGGTGCTCGAGCATGCGCGGGGTGCGGGCGAAGAAGGCCAGGAGCATCTCCCGGACGCCGTCGGTGATGGTCACGTGCAGCAGCGACGCCCCACGCTGCGTCCGGCGCAGGGAGACGCCGGCGATCTTCGCCATCACCGTGACGTCCTCGCCGGGCACCAGCGAGCGCATGTCCGTCAGCTCGCCGGCCTTCTCGTACCGCCGGGGCAGGTGCAGGAGGAGATCCCCGACCGTGTGCACCTCGAGCTTCTCGAGCTCCTTCGCCGTGCGGTCGCCGACCAGCCGTCCGACCGGGCGCTCGAGCAGGGGCAGCGCATCGACGGTCCCGTCCCGCTCCGCCGCCGTCATCGCGCCTCCCCGTCCGGGCCGTCCAGCCGTGCCGCGCCCGATCTGCCGCCTCGTGCTTGACCTGCTGTCCCGTGCCTGCCGCTGACATCATGCCTGCGCGCACCGACACGCCCACCGACACAACCACCGACACCCGCCCGTGACGGGCTCGTCCTGCCCCGTGCCGCAGTGCCGGGGCGCCCCGCCGGCCGTTTGGGGCTGCACCGGCGATCGGCTACCCTAACGAGGTTGCCCGGTCACGCCCGGGCACATCGGCGCCCTCCGTCGACCGCCGCGGCCCGTCCGCGGGAGGTCCCGGGAGGCCGCCCCCCACCGAACACGCTGAGCCGCCGTCCGTACGGGTCGAGCGGCATGCACGACGATCAGGAGAAGAACGTGGCTGCCAACTGCGACGTCTGCGGCAAGGGCCCGGGCTTCGGGCACAGCATCTCGCACTCCCACCGCCGCACGAAGCGTCGCTGGAACCCGAACATCCAGCGGGTCCGCGCCGTCGTCGCCGGCGCACCCAAGCGGCTCCAGGTGTGCACCTCCTGCCTCAAGGCCGGCAAGGTCCAGCGCACCGCCTGAGCGTCGGCGCCGCCCTGAGCGGCGCGCCTGCAGGACGCGGCCCGGGAGGCTCTCGCCTCCCGGGCCTTCTGCTGTGCGCACGGACCCGACCGTTCGCGAACGCTCGATCTGTCAAACATCGATAAAGAAACGGGCAAGGTCTGGATCGGACGGCCCGGGGATGGCATGGTGTCGCCATGGTTGACGACGTGGGGGAAGCGCTGATCCGGTCGGCGACGGTCGACGACGCCGAGCAGATCGCGGCGGTGCACATCGCCTCGTGGCGCGAGGCCTACGCCGGCGCGGTCCCGGAGGACTACCTGGCGAGCCTGGACCAGGGCCAGCGTGCCGAGGCGTGGCGCACGCAGCTCGGTGAGGCCGAGCACGCCGACCTCAAGGTGTGGGTGGCCGAGGACGCCGACGACGCGCACGTCCTGGGGTTCGCCTCGCTCGGGCCGAGCCGGGACGAGGACGCCGACCGCACGACGCTGGAGATCCACACCATCTACCTCGAGCCCTCGGCGTGGGGCCAGGGCGTCGCGCGACGGCTCATGCGCACGATGCTCGAGCACGTCCCCGACGGGGCGCGGGTCACGCTGTGGGTGCTGGCCAGCAACGACAGGGCGGCCCACTTCTACCGCCGGCACGGCTTCGTGCCCGACGGCATCGAGCGGCTCAGCACGTACGGGGACGAGCGCCTGACCGAGGTCCGGTACGTCCGCGGCTGACCCCGGGTCCGCGTCGGCCGCCGCTCACCGGCGGAAGTGGTCCCAGCCGACCGACCCGACGGTCGGCACCTGCCCGTCGACGAGGACCGTCGGCAGGTCGGTGACCGCCACGACGCGTCCGATGGGGCGGAACGGTGGCGGCAGCGCGCCGCCGGGCGGGAACGTGGCGAGCAGGCCGTGGTCCTCCCCGCCGGTGAGTACCCAGTCGAGCGCCGCTGCCGGTGACCGCAGGAGCTCGGCCACCGGCGCGACCGCCGCGAGATCCCCCGCGAGCGCGGACCCGGCCAGGTCCAGCGTGACCCCGGAGGCGCGGGCCAGCCGTCCGGCGTCACGCAGGAGTCCGTCGCTGACGTCGAGCATCGCCGTGGCCCCGGCAACCGCCGCCGCCGGTCCGGCGTCGAGCGGCGCGACCGGGGACCGGTAGCGGGCCACCGCATCCTCCAGGGCGGCGCCGGTCCCCGGCGTGGGGAGTCCGGCGCCGGCCGGTACCGCGGCAGCCCACTCCCGCGCGACGCCGTCGTGGGTCCCGTGGCCCGCGGCGAGCGCCGCATACCCGGCCGCTGACCGGCCGAGGACCCCGGCGTGCGCCACGACGTCGCCCGGGCGCGCGCCCGAGCGCAGGACGGGCGCGCGCCCCTCGAGGTCGCCGTGGACCGTCACCGCCACGACCACCTCGGCGCCACCGGAGAGGTCGCCGCCGACGACGCCGACGCCCAGCGGGCCGCAGACGGCGTCGAGGCCGCGGGCCAGCCCCAGGACCCAGGGCACGGGCGCGTCCGGCGGGACGACCAGCCCGACGACCAGCGCGGTCGGCCGTGCCCCCATCGCGGCGACGTCGGCGAGGTTCTGGACGGCCGCGCGCCGCCCCACGTGCTCCCCGTCGGACCAGTCCCGCCGGAAGTGCCGCCCCTCGACCAGAAGGTCGGTGGGGACGACGAAGCGGCCGTCGGGAGCGGCGACCACCGCCGCGTCGTCGCCGGGGCCCAGCAGCGTCGCGCGGCCAGGGCCGAGGAGCGGGAAGACCTGCGCCAGGAGCGCGTCCTCGCCGAGGTCGGCGACCGTGGTGCCAGTCGGGG
>NZ_CAMPHH010000055.1 GCF_946885855.1 uncultured Actinotalea sp.
GGCACCGGACGATCCTGCCACGTCGGGGCGCACGGCCACGGCGGCCGCCCACCAGGCGCGCACCGCCGGACGGGGCACGTCGGGCCGTCAACGCGTCTGCGAGAGCCACGCCGCGTGCATCCGCGCGTAGGGGCCGTCCTGGCCCAGCAGCTCGGCGTGCGGGCCGACCTGCACGACGCGCCCGTCCTCCACCACGACGACGACGTCCGCCGCCTCCGCCGTGGACAGCCGGTGCGCGATGGTCAGCGTCCCGCGCCCGGCGGTGAGCTGGTCGAGCGCGCGCGCGATCCGCACCTCGGTGGCCGGGTCGACGGCGCTCGTCGCCTCGTCCAGGACGAGGTAGTCGGCGTCGGCGAGGTGGGCCCGGGCCAGCGCGACGAGCTGCCGCTCGCCGGCCGAGAGCCGTTCCCCGCGCTGACCGACGTCCGCGTGCAGCCCGCCCGGCAGGGACGCCAGCCAGTCCTCGAGGCCCAGGTCGGCGAACGCGCGAGCGACCGCACGGTCGCGCGCCGCGGCGTCGTCGTCGGCCCACGCGTCCCGGGCCCCGTAGGCGACGTTCTCCGCGAGCGTCCCGTCGAAGAGGAAGCCCTCCTGCGGCACGAGGACGACCCGGTGGCGCAGGCTCCGCAGACTGACGTCCCGCAGGTCCGTGCCGTCCAGCTCGACCCGGCCGTCCACCGGGTCGGCCATGCGCGTGAGGAGCTTGGCGAGCGTGGTCTTGCCCGAGCCGGTCCGGCCGACGACGGCGACCTTCGCCCGCGGCGGCAGCTCGAGGTCGACGTCGCGCAGGACGAGCGGTCCGCCGGGGTAGGCGTACGACACGTCGCGCAGGGCGAAGGCGGCGGGACCGCGACCGCTGTCGATCGCGTCGGGACGGTCGGTCACCTCCGCCTGGGTGTCGATGACGCCGATGACGCGGCGCCACCCCGCGAGGGCGTTCTGGAGCTCGTTGAGGATCTCCGTCGCCATCTGGACCGGCCCGGTGAAGAGCTGGACGAGGAAGAAGAAGGCGAGGAGCTGCCCTGCGGTCAGCCCACCGTCGATCCCGAGCAGCGTCCCCACGACGACGACGGCCGCCAGCACCGCGTTGGCGACGAGCACGCCGCTGGAGAAGACCAGCGCGACGCGCGTCTGTGCCCGCACCATCGCGTCGCGCGTGGCGCGGACGGCGCTGTCGATCGTCCGCTGGGTGCGCGCCCCCACGCCGTAGGCGCGGATCGTCTCGGCACCCACGACCGACTCGGAAATCGCCCCGAGCATCGCGCCGACCCGGACCCGGACCTGCGCGTACGCGGCGCTCACGCGGCGCTGCGCCGGGCGCAGCACGAGGACCAGCGGCAGGAAGGACGCCCAGACCACCAGCGTCAGCTGCCACGAGTACACGAGCATGAGGACGGTCGCGACGCCGATCTGCAGCACCGAGACGAGCAGCATGATGCCGCCCCACTGCACGAACAGCGAGATCGTGTCGACGTCGCTCGTCACGCGGGAGACGAGGCTTCCCCGCCGCTCGGTGTTCTGGGTCAGGGAGGACAGGTCGTGCACGTGCCGGAAGGCTCGCGTGCGCAGCTGCGCCAGGCCTGCCTCGCTGGAGCGGAAGAGCCGGATGTTGACCAGCGCGGACGCCACGCCCGCGAGCACGAGGAACACCGCGGCCCCGGCGACGAGCAGCCCGACCCGGGCGGGGTCCGGCCCGCCGTCGGCGAGGATGCCGGTGTCGACGGTCTGCTGCACGGCGATCGGCACGACCACCCGGCCGCCCGCCGCGACCACGGCGAGCAGGACGGTGAGGGTCAGGCCGTCGAGGATCTGCGGCGAGATCCGGACCCCGCGGCGCAGCGTCGCCCAGGCCCCGAGGGCGCTGGTCGTCTCCAGGCGCACGCCGTCGGCGGCGCGGTCCGGACCCCCCGGGGCGCCCGCACTGCGCGGGGTGGCCCGAGCGGTGGGCCCTGCCGGGGGACGAGTGCTCATCGGGCCTCCTCCAGCGCCGCGGCGCGACGCGCCGACTCCTCCTGGTAGGCCAGGGCGAGCTCGCGGTACCCGGGGTCGCGCTCCAGCAGCTCGGCGTGGGTACCGCGGTCGACGACGGTCCCGCCGTCGAGGTGCACGATCTCGTCCGCGAGCAGGACCGAGGCCATCCGGTACGCGACCATGACGACCGTCGCCCCGGCGCCGCCGCCCGCGCGGAAGCCTGCGAGGATCTCCTGCTCGACGCGCGGGTCGACGGCCGACGTCGCGTCGTCGAGCACCAGCAGGCGGGGCCGCCGCACGAGGGCGCGCGCGATGGCGATGCGCTGCCGCTGCCCTCCCGAGAGGTTGGCGCCGCGCTCACCCAGGGGGGCGTCGAGGCCCTCGGGCAGCGCTCGCACGACGTCGTCCACGCGAGCGAGGCGCAGCGCCTCCCACACCGCGGCGTCGTCGGGTGCGGCCGGGTCGTCGGCGTCGGCCAGGGTGACGTTGGCCCGGACGGTGTCCTCGAAGAGGAACGCGTGCTGGGAGACGAGCGCCACCTGCGCGGTGAGGTCCGCGGGGATGACGTCACGGAGGTCCAGCCCGTCGAGGAGGACGCGCCCGGACGAGGGGTCCTGCAGCCGGCTGAGCAGGGAGACCAGCGTCGTCTTCCCGGCCCCGGTGGCACCGACGACGGCGACCGTGCTGCCGGGCCGGACGTCGAGGGTGACGTCGTGCAGGAGGCGGGCCGGGCCCGTCGGCCCGGGCACCTCCACCGCGACGTCCTCCAGGCGCACGGCGAGGCCGGCGCGCCCCGCCGGGAGCGCCCGTCCACCGGGCGCGAGCTCGCCCTCGGAGTCCAGGACGCGGGCGATCCGGTCGTGGCCGACCAGCCCGCGCGGGAGCTCGCCGAGCACCCAGCCGAACGCCCGGACGGGGACGGCCATGAGCGTCAGGAGGTAGGCCGCGGAGACGATCCCACCGGTGTCGACCTCCCCCGCCGCGGCCCGCGACGCCCCCACGAGCAGGACGAGGAGCGTCCCCAGGCTGGGCAGGAGGTCGATGACCGGGTCGAAGACCGCCCGGACGGTCCCGACGCGGACGTTGGCCGCACGGAGCGTCTGCGCCCGCTCCGCGAACCGCTGCGCCTCCCGGTCCTCGGTGCCGAGGGACTTGACCAGCAGGGACGCCTCGAAGCTCTCGTGCGCGACGTCCGCGACCTCGGCCCGCAGCTGCTGCGCCCGGGTCACGGCCGGGGACATGTAGCGCTGGAACACGACGTTGGCGAGGACCGCCAGCGGCAGGACCGTCAGCGCCGTCACCGCGATCCACGGGTCGACGGCGAAGAGGGACACCGCCGCGACCAGGATCATCGCCACGACGCCGATGGCGAACGGCAGCGGGTTGAACACACCCGTGGCCGCCTCCACGTCCGAGCTGGCGTTGGAGAGCAGCTGCCCGGTCGGGTGGGCCCGGTGCCAGGACATCGGCAGCCGGACGTACTGGCGCGTGACCGCTCGCCGGTGGTCCGCCTGGATGTCGGCGTACCCGATGCCGGCGAAGATCCTGCGGCCCGCGACGGAGATGGCCAGGGTCACGGCGACGCCCACCAGCGCGAGCCCCGCCCACCCGATCCGGCCCCGCGCCACGCCGTCGCCGTCGAGCGCGGGCACGACGACGGCGTCCGTCGCCCAGCCCAGCACCTGGCTCACGGCCACGGTCAGTGCGCCGAAGAGCGCCGAGGTCACGATCGCGAGCACGTAGGTGCGCGGCTGGGAGGCCATGCCGCGGGCGATGAGCTGCAGCGACCGCCGGACGGTGCCGCCCGTCAGGCCCGCCGGGCGGCGGGACGCACCCGCTGCGGGGCGCGGCGTTCCGGCCGACGACGGCGATCGGCCGGGCTGGGAGCGTGCGGGCACACCTGTCCTTCCTGAGCAGCGGGGATCGACGAGAATTCTTGCACGTCGTGCACGAAAATCCCCGCCCCAGCGGCCCCGCGACCCTGGGCATGCGCCGTCGCTCTCAGGTTCGGCACCCCGACCCGTGCCAGCATGGCCACCATGTCCTGGCACCACCTGGAACGCGCCGCCGTCGTCGCCGCGCTGCGCGCGGCCGGCCCCGGAGCCCCGACCCTCTGCGAGGGCTGGCGCACGGAGCAGCTCGCCGCGCACCTGGTCCTGCGGGAGCGCGACCCGCTCACCGCCGCGGGCATCGCGGTGCCGCCGCTGGCGGCCCGCACCGAGCGCCGCACGCAGGAGGTGGGCGCCCGCGCGACGACGTCGGACGCGTGGGAGGCCCTCGTGCGCCGGGTCGAGGACGGGCCACCCGTGTGGAACCCCCTGCGCTTCGCCGGCGACGCCGCTCAGCTGGCCGAGTACTACGTGCACGCGGAGGACGTGCGCCGCGCGGGCCCCGACGGTCGGGACGTCGCGACCCGGCCGCGCGCCGCCGCCCACACCGCGGCGCTGTGGCGCGCGCTGCGCCAGATGGCGCCCCTGCTGCTGCGCCGGGTCCCGGTCCCGGTCGAGCTCACCGACGGCGACCAGGTGCTCCACACCGGGCGCGACGGTGGCGCGGCGGCCGCCGTCGTGCGCGGGGACGTGGGCGACCTGCTGCTGTGGGCCTACGAGCGGCCCCGCGTGGCGCACGTGGACGTCGAGGGCACGCCCGAGCAGGTGGCCGCGCTCGAGGCCTTCCGCCCCCGGGGCTGACCCGTGGGACGCGCGCGCCGTGGGGCGGACGGGGACGACCCGGCGCCCGAGCGCACGTGCGGGTCCTGCGGCCGGCGCATGACACCCCGGGCACGCTGGGCGGGCGTCGAGGACGAGGTGCGCTGGTGCTCCGACGCCTGCCGGCGGCGCAAGGTCACGCCGGTCGACCGCTCCCTGGAGGAGGCGGTCCTCGCGCTCCTCGCCGAGCGCCCGGCGCGGGCGACGATCTGCCCGTCGGAAGCGGCGCGCCGCGTCGCCGGGGAGGACGAGGAGGACTGGCGACCCCTGATGGAGCCGGCGCGCCGCGCCGCGCGACGTCTGGTGGCGCGCGGGATGGTCGAGATCACGCAGCGCGGCTCCGTCGTGGACCCGTCGACCGCGAGGGGTCCTCTCCGGGTGCGCCTGCGCTGAGCGCGCGTCAGCGGACCGGGACGCCGGCCTCCCGCAGAGCGGTCTTGACGTCGCCGACGGTGAGCGTGCCGAAGTGGAACACGCTGGCCGCCAGGAGCGCGTCCGCACCGGCCCGGGCCGCCTGGACGAAGTGCTCGACGCTTCCCGCCCCGCCGCTGGCGATGAGCGGCACGGCGACCTCGCGCCGGACGTCCCGGAGCATCTCGAGGTCGAACCCGTCCTTGGTGCCGTCAGCGTCCATCGAGTTGAGCAGCACCTCGCCCGCACCGAGCTCCACCGCCTGCCGGGCCCACGCGACGGCGTCGATCCCCGTGCCCCGACGACCGCCGTGCGTGGTCACCTCGTAGCCCGACGGCGTCGCCGGGCCGTCGACGACGCGACGGGCGTCCACCGAGAGCACGAGCACCTGGCTGCCGAAGCGCTCCGCGATCTCGGCCACGAGCTCGGGCCGCGCGATCGCGGCGGTGTTGACCCCGACCTTGTCGGCGCCGGCACGCAGCAGGCGGTCGACGTCGTCGGTCGAGCGCACGCCGCCGCCGACCGTGAGCGGCACGAAGATCTCCTCCGCCGTGCGCCGCACCACGTCGTAGGTCGTGCTGCGGTCCGAGGAGGACGCCGAGACGTCGAGGAACGTGATCTCGTCCGCGCCCTCGAGGTCGTACCTCCGGGCGAGCTCGACCGGGTCACCCGCGTCCCGCAGCTCCATGAAGTTGACGCCCTTGACCACGCGACCCGCGTCGACGTCGAGGCACGGGATCACCCGGACCGCCACCGCCATCAGCTCTCCACCTCCGTCGGGCCGCCCCGGGCGGCCAGGATGTCCACGACGAAGACGAGCGTCTCGTCGGCCAGCTCGGTGTCGCCGGCGCCGAACCCCAGGCTCGGCGGCACCACGAGCAGCACCTGGGACCCGACCGTCTGCTCGACGAGCCCCAGGTCCCAGCCCGGAAGCACCGAGTTCACGCCGATGGGGAACGGGGTCGGCAGCTCACCCGGCTCCCAGCTGGAGTCGAAGACCGTGCCGTCGGACCACGCGACGCCCTTGTACTGGACGATGATCACCTGGCCCGGCTGCACCTGCGGTCCGGACCCCCGCAGGAGCGGCTGGACGACGAGGTCGTCCGGCGGCGGCGCGTCGGGCACGGTGATCTCCGGCTCACCGTCCTCGGCGAGCACGACGGTGGGCAGGCCCTCCCGGACCTCGACCGGCTCGCCCCAGGCGCGGGTCGGCAGGATGTCGTACACCGCGACCGTCGGGCCGCCACGGTCGCCCTCGGGGGGGACCAGGTGCAGGATGCGCGAGCCGACGGTCTGCCCCCGCAGCGCGTCGTGGATCGCCACACCGAGGGCCTCCGCGGTGAGCAGGTACGGCTTCGGCTCGGAGGTGTAGGTCTCCCCCACGACGCTGCCGTCCGAGCCGTCCTCCGCGTAGTAGTCCACGAGCACGGGCTCACCGTCGACGAGCTCGGGGCCCGTCCCCTCGGCCAGCACCTCCACCGTGGGCTCGGCGACCACGAGCGGCGTCTCGTAGACGAGGTCAGGGGCGCTGCCCGCCTCACCCTGGACGGTCACCTCGCCCTGAGGCTCGGGCTCCGCGGTACAGGCGGTGAGGCCCGCCGCGAGCACGACGGCCAGCGCGAGTCCGGCGGTCGGTCGACGCACGCTGTCTCCTCGTCTGTCGGATCGGGACTGGCTTCGGACCGGCCGTCCGGGTCGGCGGGTCCGGTCATGACCGGCCCGGTGTCCGGTCTGGTCCCGGCCGCCCCCTCGGGATCGGGCGCGACGGTCAGGAACTGTACGTGGTCGGGGTGGACGCCGGTCCGCAAGCCAGGCGGGCCACCACCGCTCACAGCGACTCGAGGAGACGCTCCACCCGCTCGTCGACGCTGCGGAACGGGTCCTTGCACAGCACGGTGCGCTGCGCCTGGTCGTTGAGCTTGAGGTGCACCCAGTCCACGGTGTAGTCCCGCCTGGCCTCCTGCGCGCGTCGCACGAAGTCCCCGCGCAGCTTGGCCCGGGTGGTCTGCGGCGGGACGGCGGTCGCCTCGAACGTGTCGAGGTCGGTGACGACCCGCTCGACCATGCCGCGCGCGGCGAGCAGGTTGTACAGCCCCTCGGTCCGGGAGATGTCGTGGTAGGCCAGGTCGAGGCGGGCGACCCGCGGGTCCTCCAGCGGCAGGTCGTGCTTCGCCCGGTACCGCTCGATGAGGCGGTGCTTGATCACCCAGTCGAGCTCACGGTCGACCAGCGAGAGGTCGCCCGTACGCAGGGCGCGCAGGCCGCGCTCCCACAGGTCGAGGGTCCGCTTGATGACGTCGGTCGGCTCGACGGACTGGGCGACGAACTCCTGGACGCGCCCGAGGTACTCCTCCTGGATGTCGATCGCGGTGGCGGTCCGGCCGTTCGTCAGCCGCACCGGGGCGTGGCCGGTCATGTCGTGGCTGATCTCGCGGATCGCCCGCATGGGGTTCTCCAGCCCGAGCTCGCGCATCGGGACGCCCGCCTCGACCAGACGCAGCACGAGGTCGGTCGCGCCCGTCTTGAGGAGCGTCGTCGGCTCCGCCATCGAGGAGTCGCCGACGATGACGTGCAGCCGGCGGTAGGACTCCGCGTCGGCATGGGGCTCGTCGCGGGTGTTGATGATCGGGCGGGAACGGGTCGTCGCGCTGGAGACGGACTCCCAGATGTGGTCGGCCCGCTGCGACAGGCAGTACACGGCCCCGCGCGGCGTCGGCAGCACCTTCCCGGCGCCGGTGAGGACCTGTCGCGTGATGAGGAACGGCACGAGCACGTCCGCGAGCCGGCCGAAGTCGCCCTGGCGCCGCACGAGGTAGTTCTCGTGGCAGCCGTAGGAGTTGCCCGCCGAGTCGGTGTTGTTCTTGAACAGGTGGATCCGACCGGGCAGCCCCTCGTGCTCGAGGCGCTGCTGGGCATCCGCCACCAGACCCTCGAGGATCCGCTCGCCCCCACGGTCGTGCGCGACGAGGTCGCGGATGTCGTCGCACTCCGCGGTCGCGTACTCGGGGTGGGAGCCGACGTCGAGGTACAGCCGCGAGCCGTTGCGCAGGAAGACGTTGGACGACCGGCCCCAGGCGACCACCTTGCGGAAGAGGTAGCGGGCGACCTCGTCCGCCGACAGGCCGCGGCCCGTCTCGACGGCGCAGGTCACCCCGTACTCGGTCTCCAGCCCGAAGATCCGGCGGTCCACCGGTCAGGCCCCGTCCCCGGCGGGGGCCAGCAGCTCGGTGAGCAGCGGCGCCGGCAGACGCCGGAAGGCCCGGCGCGGCCGGGTCCGGTCGAGCACGGCCACCTCGAGCTGGGCGGGCTCCAGCCGCCGCGACGGACCGTCCTCCTGGGTACCGAGCACGTCGACCGCGAGCCGCACGACCTCGGCGAGGGCCATCCCGGGCCGCCACCCCCCCTCGAGCCGTTCCGCGAGCAGCTCGGCCTGACCGCCGAGGACGACGTGGCCGCGCTCGTCGGCCACCGAGCCGTCGTAGGACAGGCGGTAGATCTGGTCCTCCTCGCCCGAGGCGCCGACCTCGGCCACGACCAGCTCGACCTCGAGCGGCTTGGACTCGGTCGTGAAGACCGTGCCGAGGGTCTGCGCATAGGCGTTGGCGAGTCCGCGTGCGGTGACGTCGGACCGGTCGTAGGAGTAGCCACGCAGGTCCGCGTACCGCACCCCGGCGACCCGGAGGTTCTCGAACTCGTTGTACTTGCCGACGGCGGCGAACGCGATCCGGTCGTAGATCTCGGAAATCTTGTGCAGGGCCCGGGACGGGTTCTCCGTGGCGAACGCGATCCCGTCGTCGTAGGCCACGACGACGACCGAGCGACCCCGCGCGATGCCCTTGCGCGCGTAGTCGGCCCGGTCCTTCATCAGTTGCTCGGGCGAGACGTAGAACGGCATCGTCACGACGCGTCACCTGCTCCCTCGGTCCGCGCGCGGGTCGCGTCGACGTCGGCGCACACCTGCGCGAGCTCCTCGTCCGCCACCCGCAGGTAGCCGGAGGCGGTCACGGTGGCCACGACGGGATAGATCCGACGCAGCGTGTCCGGCCCGCCGGTCGCCGAGTCGTCGTCGGCCGCGTCCACGAGCGCGTGCACCGCCGTGCGTACGGCGTCCGGCGCGGCCATCCCCGGCCGCCACAGCTTCTTCAGGGACCCCCGCGCGAACACGGAGCCGGAGCCGACGGCGTGGTGGTCGCGCTCCTCGTACCGGCCCCCGGTGACGTCGTAGGAGAAGATCCGCCCGGCACCGCCGTCGAGGTCGTAGCCGCCGAAGAGCGGCACGACCGCCAGCCCCTGCATCGCCATGCCGAGGCTGCCGCGGACCATGGTCGCGAGCCGGTTGGCCTTGCCCTCCAGCGACAGCAGGGAGCCCTCGATCTTCTCGTAGTGCTCCAGCTCGAGCTGGAACAGTCGCACGAGCTCCAGTGCCAGGCCCGCCGTCCCGGCGATCCCCACCGCGGAGTACTCGTCGGCCGGGAAGACCTTCTCGATCGTCCTGCTGGCGATCATCGCCCCGGCCGTGGCCCTGCGGTCGCCCGCCATGACGACACCGCCGTCGAACGTGAGCGCGACGATCGTCGTCCCGTGCGGCGCGGTCACGTCACCGGCCGGCAGCGTCCGCGCCCCCGGAAGGAGGCTCGGGTCGTGCGCGGCGAGGAAGTCGAGGAACGACGACGTCCCGGTCATCCGGAAGGCCGGCGGCAGGGCTCCGTGCAGGTCCGTCATCGCGGCTCACTGACCGCCCTTCTGCACGAACCCGCGCACGAAGGACTCCGCGTTGGACTCCAGCACCTCGTCGATCTCCTCCAGCAGCGAGTCGACCTCGGCGTCGCGCCCCTGCGCGCTCGGCGCCGTGGGCGCGGGGGGTGCGCCCTCGGCGGGCTCGGCGTCCTCGGGACGCCGCTGGACGTGCTCCTGGCCGGCCATGGTGACCTCCTGCCTCCTCCCCCGGCGGGCCGGGGGACGCTCTGGACACTGACGATCCTAGGTGTGGGCACCGACACGTGGCCTGCGTGTCCGCGCACCGGTGCGTCGCGGGGGCCCGCCCGACGGCTGGTCCGGTCAGGCCGCTCTCAGGTCCGGGCGGGCGCGAGGCGCGCCACGAGCTCGCCGGCGTCCGCGCACTCCTCGAGCAGGGCGCCCACATGGGCGCGCGTCCCGCGCCACGGGTCGCGCAGCGGGATGCGCTGCAGCGTCGGCATCCCGGGGACGTCGAGGACGACCGAGTCCCAGCTCGCCGCGCGCACCTGCGGGCCGTACCGGCGCACCACCGTGCCGCGGAAGTACGCGCGCGTGTCCTCCGGCGGGTCGGTCACCGCCGCCGCCACCTCGGCGGGGTCGACCAGGCGCTCGACGGCACCGGCCGCGAGGAGCCGGTGGTAGAGCCCCCGCTCGGGCCGCACGTCGGACCACTGGATGTCCATGGCGGCCAGCCGGGGGTGGTCCCAGGCGAGGTGGTCGCGGCGACGCATGCCCTCCAGCAGCCGCAGCTTCGCGACCCACTCGACCTCGCGGGCGCACAGCAGCGGGTCCTCGCCCAGGCGCGCGAGCACGGAGTCCCACCGCTCCAGCACCGCCCGGGTCTCCTCGTCCTGCTCCGGTCCGACGGCGGCCCGGACCGCCTCGAGGTAGACGCGCTGGACCTCCAGCGCCGTCAGCCGCCGCCCGTCCGCGAGCAGGAGGCGGTGACCGAGCGCGAGGTCGCGGCTCACCTCGCGCACCTCCGCGACCGGGTCGGCCAGCGCGACGTCCTGCACCGCGTCGAGCAGGCCCGGGCGCGCCTGGGCCGCCTCGACCAGGGCGAGCACGAGGGACGTCGTCCCGAGGCGGAGCCAGGTCGCGACCTCGAGCATCGTCGCGTCGCCGATGATGAGGTGCAGCCGGCGCCAGCGCGCACGGTCGGCGTGCGGCTCGTCCCGGGTGTTGACGATGGGCCGGCGCAGCGTCGTCTCCAGGCCCACCTCGGCCTCGATGTAGTCGGCGCGCTGCGAGAGCTGGAACCCGGCGGCCTGCCCGGCCTGACCCAGCCCGACCCGTCCCGCGCCGGTGAAGACCTGCCGGGTCACGAGGAAGGGGATGAGCGCGGCGGCCAGGACGTCGAACGGCACTGCGCGGTCGACGAGGTAGTTCTCGTGCGTCCCGTAGGACGCGCCCTTGCCGTCGACGTTGTTCTTGTACAGCACGACGTCCGGCATGCCGGGAGTGCTCGCGAGCGCCCGGACCGCCGCGAGCGCGACCTCCTCGCCCGCCTTGTCCCAGACGACCGCGTCCCGGGGGCCGGTCACCTCGGGGCTGGAGTACTCCGGGTGCGCGTGGTCGACGTAGAACCGGGCCCCGTTGCCGAGGATCGTCGTCGCGGCGCCCGGGTCGTCGTACTCCTCGACGAGCGGTCGCTCCCGGTGCGTCGCCCCGAAGGGCGGGACCCCGGTGACCCCTGCGGCGTCGTCGTCGGCCGGCGCGTCGCCCGACGGGGCCGGGGCGGTCGGGTCGTCCGTGAGCATCGAGGGGTGCGCCGCGGCGCGCTGCAGCCGGAAGCCGCGGGCGTCCGCGAGGGGGTCCTCGTCCTCGTAGTCCCAGCGCGCGCGGCCCGCACCGGCGGTGAGGGCGGCGTAGGCGGACACGACGGTGCTCGACAGGAGCATGGGGTTGGCCTGCGGCCGTCCCGGCTCCAGGATGCCGAACTCGGTCTCGATCCCCATCACCCGGCGCACGCTCACCCGACGAGCCTAGGTCAGCGGGAGACCTGCGGACGGGTCAGAGGTACTGCCCGGTCGGCGTCATGGTCTCGATCGAGCGGTGGGCCTCCTTGCCGCCCTTGCCCTGCACGATGGTCCGGATGAAGACGATCCGCTCGCCCTTCTTGCCCGAGATCCGGGCCCAGTCGTCCGGGTTGGTCGTGTTCGGCAGGTCCTCGTTCTCCTTGAACTCGTCGACGCAGGCCGCGAGCAGGTGGTCCACCCGGATGCCGCGGGTGCCGGTGGCGAGGAACTCCTTGATCGCGGTCTTCTTCGCGCGGTCGACGACGTTCTGGATCATCGCGCCGGAGCTGAAGTCCTTGAAGTACAGGATCTCCTTGTCCCCCGAGGCGTAGGTGACCTCGAGGAACTCGTTCTCCGGGGACTCCGCGTACATCCGCTCCACCGTGCGCTGGATCATCGCCTCGACGGCCGCGGCGGCGTCGCCGCCGTGCTCGGCGAGGTCGTCCGGGTGCAGCGGGAGGTCCGGCGTCAGGTACTTGGTGAAGATGTCCAGCGCCGCCTCGGCGTCCGGGCGCTCGATCTTGATCTTCACGTCGAGCCGGCCGGGGCGAAGGATCGCCGGGTCGATCATGTCCTCGCGGTTCGAGGCGCCGATGACGATGACGTTGTCGAGCCGCTCCACGCCGTCGATCTCGCTGAGCAGCTGGGGCACGACGGTCGTCTCGACGTCGCTGGACACGCCCGTGCCGCGGGTGCGGAAGAGCGACTCCATCTCGTCGAAGAACACGACCACCGGCGTCCCCTGCGACGCCTTCTCCCGAGCCCGGGCGAAGATCAGCCGGATGTGGCGCTCGGTCTCCCCGACGTACTTGTTGAGCAGCTCGGGGCCCTTGACGTTGAGGAAGTAGCTCGTGCCTGCGGGGACGGAGGCGCCGTCGGGCCCGACCGTCGTCCGCGTCTGCGCGAGCGAGCGGGCCACGGCCTTGGCGATGAGCGTCTTGCCGCACCCCGGCGGGCCGTACAGCAGGACGCCCTTGGGCGGGCGCAACCCGTGCTCGCGGTACAGGTCCGGGTGGGTGAAGGGGAGCTCCACGGCGTCCTTGATCTGCTCGATCTGGGACGCGAGGCCACCGATGTCCGCGTAGTCGATGTCCGGGACCTCCTCGAGGACCAGCTCCTCGACCTCGGCCCGCGGGATGCGCTCGAACACGAACCCCGTCCGGGACTCCACCGTCAGGGCGTCGCCGACCCGCAGGGGCCCGTCGAGCACCTGTCCGGCAAGCCGGACGACGCGCTCCTCGTCCGCGCGCCCGACGACGAGCGCACGGCCCTCGCCGAGCAGCTCCTTGACCGTGACGATCTCGCCGACGTTCTCGTACGCGCCCGCCTCCACGACGGTCATCGCCTCGTTCAGCTTGACCTCCTGGCCCGGGCGCAGGGTGCCGAGCTCGACCTGCGGAGCGACCTGCAGCTGCATCTTGCGGCCGGACGCGATGACCTCGGCCGTGCCGTCCTCGCGGGCCTCGAGGAAGGTGGCGAACGTGGCCGGCGGGCGCCCCAGCTCGTCGAGCTGCTCCTGCATCTCGGCGAGCTTCTCGCGGGCCTGGCGCAGCGCGTCGACGAGGCGCTCGTTCTTCGCGGCCAGGAGCGCGATCTCCCGCGCGTCCTCGGCGGCCCGGCGGCGCTGCTCGTAGTGGTCGGCCGTGCTCGGGACGCGCCCCGCCGGTGCCGCCGACGGCCCGCCCGTGGCCGGCCGGTCGTGCGGGTCCGGCGTGCCCCCTCCCGCCGGCCGGTCGGGCCCGGTCGCGTGCCGGTCCTGGTGCTCAGGCGTCTGGCTCATGGTGCCTCCCTCGACGACGAGCGCCCCGTCCGGTCCGTCGTCGGCCGACGACGGGCGGTGGGTGGTCCTCGCAGCGCTTCCCACCCTACGTCGCGGCACCCCGTCGGGGCGGGGACGCGCTCAGGTGCCGGACAGCGGACCCTGCGCCCGGTCCCCGTCCCGCCGCACCTCAGGGCCGTTCCCGCGCGCCTGCTCACCCGTCGGCTCGCCCACCTGGTCGGCCGCGCCGAGGTCGCGGCGCACGCGCCGCACCTTCTTGTCCGAGACCGCGCGCTCGCCGAGCTCCTCGGGCGTCCACGCGGCGTCGTCGGCCGGGTAGGAGCCCTTCGCGGGCCGCCGCTTGCGCTCCGGGGCGAGGACGCCGTCGGCCATCCGCCGGGTGGTGAGGAGGAAGCCCGTGTGGCCGATCATCCGGTGCTGCGGCCGGACGGCGAGGCCCTCGAGGTGCCATCCGCGGACCATCGACTCCCAGGCCTGGGGCTCGGTGAACCGGCCGTCGGCGCGCAGGTCCTCCGCGAGGCGAGACAGCTGCGTCGTGGTCGCGACGTACGCCACGAGCACCCCGCCCGGCGCCAGGGCCCGGGCGACCGCGTCGACGTTCTCCCACGGCGCGAGCATGTCCAGGACGACGCGGTCGACGCTGCCGGGCTCCGCCACGGTCGGCAGGACCTCGGAGAGGTCGCCGATCGAGAGGCGCCACGCCGGGTGCGGCCCGCCGAAGAAGTTCTCGACGTTCGCCCGCGCGATCGCCGCGAAGTCCTCCCGCCGCTCGATGGAGTGCAGCTGCCCGCCGTCGCCGACCGCGCGCAGGAGCGACATCGTCAGCGCGCCGGAGCCGACCCCGGCCTCGACGACGCGTGCGCCCGGGTAGATGTCGCCCATCGTGACGATCTGCCCGGCGTCCTTGGGGTAGACCACGGCGGCACCCCGCGGCATGGACAGGACGGCGTCCGCCAGGAGTGGACGGAGCGCGAGGTACTCGATCCCGCCGCTGTTGACCACGACCGAGCCCTCGGGCGCTCCGATGAGCTCGTCGTGCCGGAAGTAGCCCTTGTGCGTGTGGAAGGTCGCCCCGGCGGCGAGGGTGATGGTGTGCAGGCGACCCCGGGGGTCGGTCAGCTGCACGCGCTCGCCCTCGCGCAGCAGACCGCGGCGCTGCGCGGCCCCCGTGCTCGCGGCGGGCACCCCATCGGGAGCAGCACCCCCGTCGGGGGCGCTGGAGGG
>NZ_CAMPHH010000056.1 GCF_946885855.1 uncultured Actinotalea sp.
GGCACTCAGGGATTGACGTGAACGCACTCACGGCCCTGGTGGCCAACGACCTCACTCCGGCCGCCGCAGCCGCCCCCGCCCTCGACCTGCCGGCTCTCGGGGGTGGGCGGGCGACGCTCACCCCGGGCCGCCGCACGATCGTGTACTTCTACCCCAAGGCGATGACCAGCGGGTGCACGACGCAGGCGTGCGACTTCCAGGAGTCGCTCGCCTCCCTGCAGGGGCACGGGTACGACGTCGTCGGGGTCTCGCCCGACGGTCTCCCCGCGCTCGAGCAGTTCGCCCAGGAGCAGGGCCTGACCTTCACGCTGGCCTCCGACGAGGGTGCTGTCGCGGCGCGGGAGTGGGGGGCGTTCGGGGACAAGGTCAAGGACGGCGTCGTCACGCAGGGCCTGCTGCGGTCGACGGTCGTCGTGGACGCGGACGGGACGGTGCTGGACGCGCTGTACGGCGTGGACGCCGTCGGGCACGTCGCCGCGCTGCGGGAGCGTCTGGGGATCGGCTGAGCGTGCCGCGCGGCGGCCCGCCGGCCCCGGGCGGGACGTCCGGTCCGCCGGTGCCGTCCGCCGGGGCGCTGGACGGCCCCGAGGGCCCGCGGCGCCGCCGGGTCGTCCTCGTCGCGTGCGTCGGGACCGCGATCGCGGTGGCCGGCGTCCAGGGCATCGCGCCCGCGCTGCCGGCGATGCAGGACCACTACGGCCTGTCGACGGCGCAGGTCTCCCTGCTGACGAGCCTGTACCTGCTGCCCAGCATCGGGTCGGCGTTCGGGTCGGGCGTCCTGGCCGACCGGGTGGGTCCGCGTCCGGTCTTCGCCGGGGCGCTCGCCCTCTTCGGGCTCTGCGGTCTCGCCGTGGTCCTGCTCTCGCCGGCCCTGGGCGTGCTCCTGGCGATCCGCGCGGTGCAGGGCGCCGCGTTCGGCGCGGTCCTCGCGCTGTCGATCGTCGTCATCGGCGCGGTGGCGCCGGCCGGGCCGGAGGCGGCCCGGGCCCAGGGCCGCCGCACCGTGTCGATGGCGATCGCCGAGGCGTCCCTGCCGCCGGTCGCCGGGCTGCTCGTGGCCGTCTCGTGGTCGACCCCGTTCGCCCTGCAGGCCCTCGCGCTGCCCGTGGCGGCGTGGGCGTGGCGGGCCGTCCCCGGCGGCCTGCAGCACGGGCGGCGGCGCGGCGGAGGAGGGCTGCGCGCGGTGCTGGCGGAGCCCGCGGTCGGCGCGGTGCAGGTGCTGGGCATCGTCCGGTTCGTCGCCAAGTTCGCGATCCTCACCTACGTGCCCGTCCTGGCGGTCGGCGCGCTCGGGATGACGCCGGCGCAGATCGGCCTGTGGCTGGGCGTCTCGGCTGCTCTCGGTGCGTTCGCCGCGTGGCGGACGGAACCCCTCGCGCGGCGGTGGTCGGCCTCCACGCTCGTCGCGGCGGGCCTCGTCGCGATGACGACGGCGCTGCTGGCGATGGGTGCCGGGGGCCTGCTCGCGGTCGCGCCGCTGCTGGTCGCGGGCCTGCTGCTGCACGGCGTCCAGGACGGCGTCGACGGGGTCTCGCACAACGTCCTCGTCTTCGAGCTCGCGCCGCCGGCCGCGCGCGGCGCCTACGTCGGCCTCGCGGCGACGACGCGCAACCTCGGCAAGTTCGCCGCCCCGCTGGTCCTGGGCGGCCTGACGCTCGTCCTCACCGTGGCCCAGGGGTTCCTCGCCATGGCCGCGCTCGGCGCGGTCGCCGCCCCGGCCGCGCGCCGGGTCGCGCGGGCCCGCCGAGCCGGGGTCCCGCCGCCCCCCGCACCGGCACCGTCCGCACCGGCACCGCCCGACCCGGACGCGACGGCCGACGGCGGCTGACCGCGGGAGCGGACGGGACTGGGCTGCCGGTACCGGTTCGGCCCCGCTCAGCGGGTCCGGAACGACAGCACCGGGGCGCCGTCGTCGGCGGCGTGCACGGTGCTGCGCACGCCGTAGACCCGGTCGACCACCTCCGGCACGAGGACGTCGCGCACCGGGCCGGCCGCGGCGACCCCGCCGTCGGCGAGGAGGACCACGGCGTCGCAGTAGGTCGCGGCGAGGTTGAGGTCGTGGATCGCGACGAGCGCCGTCAGTCCGCTGTCCGCGGCCCGGCGCACGAGGCCGAGCACCGCGAGCTGCGCCTGGATGTCGAGGTGGTTCGTCGGCTCGTCCAGGAGCAGCAGCTCCGGCTCCTGCGCCAGGCCCCGCCCCAGGTGCACCCGTTGCCGCTCGCCGCCGGAGAGCGAGGCGAGCCGGCGGTCCTGCATCGCCTCCAGCCCGACGGCGTGCAGCGCTGCCTCGACCGCCAGGGCGTCGTCGACGGTCCGTGATCCCGTCCCGAACCGGCCCCCGTAGGGCGTCCGGCCCAGCGCCACGACGTCCCGCACCGTGAGGTCGAGCTCCGTGTGGGCGTCCTGCTCGACGAACGCGAGGTGCCGAGCGCGCTCGCGGGGTCGCAGCGCGTGCAGGTCGGTCCCGCGCCACGTCACCGAGCCGGTCGGGGCCGGTCCGCCGAGCGCCCCGGGGACCCCGGCGACGAACCGCAGGAGCGTCGACTTGCCGGAGCCGTTCGGCCCGAGCAGCCCGACGAGGTGGCCCTCGGGAACGTCGAGGGACACGCCGCCGAGGACGCGGCGCTCGCCGACGCGCCAGCGGACGTCGCGCACGGCCAGGCTCACGAGGCGGCCCGCCGACGCCAGAGGAGCCACGCGAAGACCGGCGCCCCGACGAGGGCGGTGAGGATGCCGACGGGCAGCTCGCGCGGCTCGAACAGCGTCCGGGCCGCGGTGTCCGCCCAGACGAGGAACGTCGCGCCGACCAGCGCGGTGAGCGGCAGGAGCAGCCGGTGGCGGGCGCCCACGAGCATGCGGGTGGCGTGGGGCAGGACGAGCCCGACGAACCCGATCGCGCCGCTCACGGCGACGAGTGCGCCGGTCAGCAGCGCCACGCCGGTGAGCAGCAGCCAGCGCGTGCGGCGGACGTCCACGCCCAGCGACGCGGCGGTCGTGTCGCCGAACGCGAAGGCGTCCAGTGTCCCGGCGGCCAGCACCAGCAGCCCGCCGACGACCAGCACCGCCGGCACGGCGATCCCCACGCTGTCCCAGGTGGCCGCACCGAGGGAGCCCATGAGCCAGCTGAGGATCTCGCGGTAGGAGTCGCCGTCGGCGGACCAGAAGATGACGAAAGACGTCGCCGCAGCGGCCGCCTGGGAGACCGCGAGGCCCGCGAGCACCGTGCGGGTCGGAGTGATCGTGCCCATCGCCCCGGCGAGGGTCAGCGCGAGCGCGAGGGCGGCGAGCGCGCCCACGAACGCCGCGAGCGGCAGCGCCACGGTGAGCCCGAGGACGATGACGCCGACGGCGCCCAGCGAGGCCCCGGAGGACAGGCCGAGCAGGTAGGGGTCGGCGAGCGGGTTGCGGGTGAGGCTCTGCATGACCGCGCCGGCGATGGCGAGCCCCGCGCCGACGGCGGCCGCGGTGAGCACGCGCGGCAGGCGCAGGTCCCAGACGATCGAGTCGCGGATCTCCGTCAGCGGGGCGGTGCCGATGCCGAGGTGCGCGCCGATGGACCGCCACACGTCGAGCGGCCCGATCTGCGCGGGCCCCACGGTCACGGCGAGGACGACCGAGGCGATCAGGGCGGCGGCGGCCAGGAGGAGAACCAGGCCGCCCGGCACCGTCCGGCGACCGGGCGGGCGCGGGGTGGCGTGGGACGGGGCGGACTCGTGCGGGACGACCTGCGACGGCCTTGCGCCGTGCGGGACCTGCTGCGACGGCCCGGCGTCCGCCGGGACCGCCGGCGCCGGCCGGGTCGTCGTCGGCGTCAGCCGCTGGAGCGTGTCGCTCACGGTGCCACCTCGATCGCCGCGAGGTCCTCCACCAGCTGCGCGACCGCGTCGACGTTGCGCACGCCGGCCTCGGTCGAGGGGAACGGGATGACGACGTACCGGCCCTCGCGGACGGCGGCGAGCCGGGACACCGTCGGATTGGCCTCGAGCAGCGCGATCTTCTGCTCCGCGGTGTTCCAGGCGGCGTCGACGAGGACGATGACCTCCGGGTCCGCCTCGGCGATCTGCTCCCAGCCGAAGGACGTCCAGCTGTCCTCCACCGACGCCGCGACGTTCTCCAGCCCGGCCGCCTCCATGATCATCTGGGGGGCGCCGATGCCGGCCCCGACGTACGGGACGTCGGAGCCGGAGGAGTACCAGAGCGCGCGGAGCCCGCGGTCGTCCGGGTCGACCGCCGCGAGCGTGGCCCGCTGCTCGGCCACGAGGTCCGCCGCGGCGTCCGGCACCCCGAGGATGTCGCCGGCCTCGGTGATGTCGGCGAAGACGTCCTCGAAGGTGAGCGGGTTCGGCCGGTAGCCCTCGGTCCGGCACGCGGCCGGGGCGACGTAGGTCGTGACCCCGACGGCCTCGAGCTCGGCCCGCTCGCCGGCGCCGTCCGCGGAGAAGTTGCTCTCCCACCCCGCGAAGACCAGGTCGGGCTCCAGGGCGAGGACGGCCTCGCGGCCGGGCGCCGAGTCGGCGATGACCGGCACGTCGGCCGCGGCGTCCGCGTACCGCTCGGGCACCTCGCCGTCGAGGAAGGCCGCACCGACGACGCGGTCGCCCAGCCCCAGAGCGAGCAGGAGCTCCAGCGTGCTGGACTTGATCGTGACGACGCGCTCCGGCGGGTCCTCCACCGTCGTCGCGAAGCCGCAGTTGTCGAGCTCGACGGGCGTGAAGCCGGCGTCGACGGCCGGGCTGCCGGCGACGCCGTCGGCGGCCGGGGGCGACGTGTCCTCCCCGCCGCCCGCCGGCGCCGACCCGCCCGAGCAGGCGGTGAGGGCGAGCACGGCGGCCAGGCCGAGGGGGGCCAGGACGGCACTGCGGGCACTGCGGGCGGCGCGGGCACCGCGGGCGGCGCGACGGCCCGGTCGGGACGCCGGCGGTACGGGCGAGAGCGCCGGGCCGGGGCGTGGTCCGGACGCGGGCAGGTCGGGCTGGTCTGCGGGCATGACGACTCCGAGGCGTGTCGAGGGGACGCGAGGTTCCCTGGCGCACAGCTCGCACCGGGTGCTCTGCCGCTCCAACGTCGGAGGCGGCGCCGCAGGACCACAGCTCGGCCCTGTCGAATACTGTATACAAATCTCCCCGGAAGGGGTAGTGCCTCGTCCGCATCGCGAGAGGCCACCCCCCACCGTAGGCGGTCACGACCGTGGCCGGGTCGTGCGCGGCCCCGGTGGACGTGGCCCCGGCGGACGCGGGCCAGCGGACGCGGCCCCCGCGAGGTCGGCCGATCGCCGCGAGGTCGGCTGTTCGGAGCGAGGTCGGTGCTCATGCGTGCCGACCTCGCTCACGCGTGCCGACCTCGCGGGCGAGTGCTCACCTGGAGTGCTCACGTCGTCCCGGGCGCCGACCTCGCGGACGAGTGCCGGCGCCGGGCGCGGCGAGCGGCGTCAGCCCTCCGCCGGGGCCTTGACCGCGAGGACCGGGCAGTTCGCCTCGAGGAGGATCCGCTGGGCGTTGGAGCCGAAGAGCAGCTTCCCCGTGGGGGAGCGCCGGCGCAGACCGATGACGATCATGTCGGCGCCGAGCTCGTGCGCCGCGTCGAGCACGTTCTGCGCCGGGTCGCCGGGCCGCAGCTCCCGCCGCAGCGTGTAGCGGACGCCGGTCTCGTTGAGGCGGGTGTCGAGCTCGACCGCGGCGTCGTCGTAGAGGCGGTTCGACTCCAGGGGGGCCTCGCCCCGGGCGGCGTTGAGCACCACGAGCTCGCCGCCGTGGGCGCGAGCCTCCTCCAGGGCGCGCTCGAGCGCGGCCTCGCCCTGCGGCGTGGGGATGTACGCGACGACGATGCGCATGACCTCTCCTCGTGACGGCGCGGCCCGGGAGGCGGCGGGAGTGCCGGTCGGGCGCGCGTGTATCCAAGATACCGAACCCGTCGGCCAGGAAGATAGGCTGCGCGCGTGCCACTGAGGGTGACCCTGCTCGCCGGCGGCGTCGGCGGCGCCCGACTCGCCGACGGTCTCGTGCGCGTGCCGTCCGCCGGTGCCGCACCCGTCGACCTGACGGTCGTGGTCAACACGGGCGACGACGCGGAGATCCACGGCCTGTGGGTCAGTCCCGACCTCGACACCGTGCTGTACACGCTCGCCGGGCGCGAGAACCGTGCGCAGGGCTGGGGCCTGGAGGGCGAGACCTTCACCGTGCACGAGGCCCTGGGCGAGCTCGGCGTCGACACGTGGTTCCTCCTCGGCGACCGGGACCTCGCCACGCACGTCGCCCGGACCGCCGCCCGCCGCGCAGGCGAACCGCTCTCGACGACGACGGCGCGGCTCGCGGCCGCCCTCGGCGTCCCCGCGCGTCTGCTGCCGGTCACCGACGACCGGGTCGCGACCGTCGTCGACACCCCCGCGGGCACGCTCGACTTCCAGGAGTACTTCGTGCGGCGCCGCCACGCCGACCCGGTGCACGACGTGCGGTTCGAGGGCGCGGCGGCCGCCCGTCCGGCCCCGGGCGTCCCGGCCGCGCTGCGCGAGGCCGACGTCCTCGTCGTGGCACCGTCGAACCCGGTCCTCAGCATCGGCCCGCTCCTGGCCGTGCCGGGGGTGCGGGAGGCGCTCGCCGCCCGCACCGCGCCGTGCGTCGCGGTCAGCCCGATCATCGGCGGGCGCGCGCTCAAGGGGCCGGCCGCCGACGTCCTGCGCGCCCTCGGGCACGAGGCGACCGCGCTGGGCGTGGCCCGGATGTACGCGGGGCTGGTGGACGCGCTCGTGGTCGACCATGCCGACGCCGCGCTCCGCCCGGACATCGAGGCGCTCGGGATGCGCGTGGTCCTCACCGACGCCGTCATGCACGACCGCGACGACCGCGCCCGGCTCGCGACCGAGGTGCTCGCGGCGGCTGGCCCCCGCGCGTGACCGTCGGCGGGCCCCCCGACCGGTCGGGCGGCGGCTCGGCCGCCGTGGACCCCGGTGACGCGTCGGCGGGCGGGGGCACCACCGTCGCCGTCGTCCCTCTGCGTGGCCCCGGCGGGAAGACGCGCCTGGGGGAGGAGCTGTCGCCCGCGCGGCGCGAGCGGCTGGTCGTCGCGCTCGCCCGGCACGTGCTCGACGCCCTCCTCGCGGCACCCGGCGTCGGGCGCGTCGTCGTCGTCACCACGGACCCGGCCCACGCGGGGGCCGTGTCCGGGCACCGCGACGTCGAGGTCCTCGCGCAGCCGGTGGCGGTGCGGGGCCTGAACCCGGCGGTCGCGTTCGGCCGCGCCCGGGCCCGCGCGCTCGGGGCGCGCCGGTCGCTCGTCGTCCACGCGGACCTCCCGCTCCTCGCGGCCGACGACGTCGCGGCGCTCCTGGCGCCCCGCTCGGCGGTCGTCCTCGCCCCGGACACGGCAGGGACCGGCACCAACGCGCTGGTCCTCGACGAGGAGCGTGCCGCCGGGTTCGCGACGCGGTTCGGCGTGGGCTCGCGCGAGCGGCACGAGGCCGAGGCGCGCCGGCTCGGGCTCGACGTCACGGTCGTGCGGCGGACCGGGACGGCGCGGGACCTGGACACCGCGGCGGACTGGTCCGGGTTGCCCGACGCGCAGCGCGCCGCGCTGACCCGGCCGCCGGCGGGCTGACCGCGGTCCCTCACCAGCGCCCGCGGTGCACGACCTCCTCCAGCGGCCGACGGCGGCGCCGCGCCCCCGAGCCGCGCACGGCCTGCGCGGGTGCGGGGTGCCCCACCGCGATCGCGCCGACCGGCTCGTGGTCCTCCGGCACGCCGAAGGCCTCGCGCAGGGCGGGCACCCGCGCCGCGGGCACCCCGAAGAAGCAGGCGCCGAGGCCCTCGTCCACGGCGGTGAGGAGGGCCAGGAGGGCGGCCATGCCGGTGTCGACGAACCAGTAGGGCACGCCCCACCGCTCGCGGGGGTCCTGCGGCTCGCCGCCGCGGGCCTTGTCCGCCTCGGCGTAGCGCTCGCGGTACGCGGCCTCGCGGGCGAGCGGCACGATCAGCACCGGCGCCCGCCGCATGCCCGCGATCCACCGGTCCGGCGCGGCGGACCGCCCGGGCGGGGTCGTGGCGGCCCAGAACCGCGCGACGGCGTCGGGGGTGTCGAGGACGAGGAACGCCCAGCCCTGGCTGAACCCGGCGCTGGGCGCCCGGACGGCGTGCGCGAGCATCCGGTCGACCGCCGCGGGCGGCACCGGCTCGTCCGTGAAGGCCCGCACCATGCGTCGGCGTGCGACGACGTCCCGCAGCTCCATGGGCCGATCATCCCGCCGGTGCGGCGGGACGGACCGGTGACGCGCGGCGCGCGCGACGCCGGGTGCGCGCCCTACTCGACGGTGACGGTCCGGCTGTCGGTCATGGGGGTGCCGCCTTCACCGTCGGACGGGTCGTCCTCGGTGATGACGATCGTCCAGGTGCCCGGCTCGAGCTCGACGTCGAAGGAGTACGGGGCGAACCGCTGGCCCTCCGCCGTCATGGTGAAGCCGGACTGGACCTCGGTGCCGGAGGCGTCGAGCACGGTCCAGGGCAGGTTCGCCTCGAACACGGCCGCCTCGCCGCTGACCGTGACGGGTGAGGCCACGGTGGCGCCCTCGGCCGGCTCGGCGATCTGAACCAGCACGCGGACGTCGATCGCCTCGGCGCGCGTCACCGGGCCGTCCCAGCTGACGACGCCCCAGAGCTCGCCGGCGGGCTCGCCCTCGATGGTGAGCACGACGCCGGCGCCCTCGTCGTCGGCGGTGTCGGTCACCGTCCACACGAGCTGCTGGATCATCAGCGCGGCGCCCTCGGAGCCGATGCTGGCGGTGCGCGCGTCCTCGCTGAGGTCGACGGTGATGAGTCCCGCCTCCTCGGTGACCCCGAGCACCTCGGTGCCCGGGTCCCACGCGGTCGCGTAGTCCGGGTCTTCGGCGCCGGAGACCATCGCCTCGACGGCGGCGACGAGCGGGTCGTCGCCCGGGACGTCCCGCGTCTCGCGCGCCAGGCGCAGCCCGGCCCGCGTGTCGACCATGTAGTACGCCGTGACGGTCTGCTCCGCCGCCGGCGTCGCGGTGGGCTCGGTGGTGGGCTCGGCGGTCGGCGTCGGCTCCGCCGTCGGGCTCGGCTCCGTCGTCGCCGACGGCGAGACGCCCGGCTCGGCCGCACCGCCGCACCCGGCGAGCAGCAGGGCCGTCGTCGCCGTGAGCGCCGTGAGCGCTGCTGTGCGGTTCCTCATCGTGCCCTCCGCGCGGGGCCGCCCGGCCCGGCGGATCCGGCTCGGGGCTCCCGTTCTCCAGTCTGGCACCGCCGGGCGTGCACCGGGGCGGATCGCGCGGCGCCACGCCCGGACCCGCCGGTGATGTCCGGGTCACCGTCCCACGGACGGCCCACGGGAGTAGGGTGCCGCCCGACGAGAGAGCGTTCTCTGGAGGTCGCCGTGGTCGAGGTCCCCGTCCTGCCGCCGCCCGGGCGGCTCCCCGTCGCGTGCCACTGGGTCGACGACGGCGACCTGTCGACGCTCCGGCTCGACAACGGTGAGCTGTCGCTGGTGCTGCTGCCCGGGGTGGGGGGCCGCCTGATGTCGCTCCGCGCGCGCCGGCGCGGGCAGCCGGCCGGCACCGGCGTCGAGATGCTCTGGCGCAACCCGGACTACCTCGACGAGGACGTCCGGCCGGTGCGGCCTCGGAGCACCTGGGCGCCGCTGGACGGTGGGATGGGCAGCTGGGCGAACCTCGGCGGCGCCAAGACGTGGCCGGCGCCCCAGGGCTGGTCCGGTCCCGACGAGTGGCCCGGCCCGCCCGACGCGGTCCTGGACGCCGGCCGGTGGTCCGCGCGGGTGGAGGAGGTCGGCGACACGGTCGCCGTGACCCTGACGAGCCCGGACGACCCGCGGACCGGTCTGCGCGTGGAGCGCTCGTTCTGGCTGCCGGCCGCCGGCACGCGGCTGCACCAGCGGACGAGCTTCACGAACGTGAGCGACCGCCCGGTGCGGTGGGCCCCGTGGGAGGTCTGCCAGGTCGACACCGCCGCCGGTGCCGGGGAGCCGCTCGAGCGGGCCCGGGTCGAGGTGGACGTGGTGCCGGACGGCCCGGGACGGGCCGCGGACCCGGTGGAGATGGTGCGGCTCGTCGGCAGGGTGCAGGCGCAGGGGCCCGTCGAGGGCACCTGGCTCCTGCCGGTGGAGGACGTCGTCGGCAAGCTCGGCTTCACCGACGCGGCGGGGCGCCTCGCGTACGTCCGGCCCGACGGCGCCGCGCTCGAGCTGTCCTTCACCCCGGTGGTCGGTGCCCCCTACCCGGACGGCGGTGCGCGGGCCGAGCTGTGGTTCCAGTGCCCGCTGCCCGAGCCCCTGGAGGGTCCCGGCAGCCTGCACCCGACGGCGTACCTGGTCGAGCTCGAGGTGCTCTCCCCCCTGGTCGACATCGCCCCCGGGGCGTCCGTGGCGCAGGAGCTCGTCTGGGACGTGACCCCGGCGACCGCACCGGCCTGACCGGCGGCCGTACCCGTCGGAGCCGGCGGGACGCCGCGTGGCGCCGACCCGCCGGAAGTTGCGCAGCAACTACTGAGGTCCGCCCGGTGCGGCGCCGGTTACCGTCGGGGCGTCCTCGGCGTGCCCGCCGGGACGGTCCGGGAGGAGAGCCGTGGCGTCCAGAGCGCACCGCGATGCGCGGGGGTTGCACCGCGCCTCGCGCGGAGGGCGCCGCGCCGTCGTCGGGGCGCTCGCCGTCCTCGGTGTCACGGCCGGGTGCGGGCTGTTCGGGCCCGACGAGCGCGGGGAGGAGACCCCCGTGCTCGACGTCGGCGTCGGCGACTGCCTGCTCGCTCCCGAGCTGGACTCCGAGATCGGGGCCCTGCGCGTCGTCGACTGCTCCGAGCCGCACGAGCAGGAGGTCTACGCCGTCGAGCCGTTCGTGGGCGCCGACGGCGCGACCCCCGAGGACTACCCGGGCGAGGCGGCACTCACGGCGTTCGCCGAGGGGCGCTGCCTCGAGCTGTTCGCCGAGTACGTCGGCGTGGACTACCGGGACTCGTCCCTCTTCTTCACCTACCTGCTGCCCTCCCCGCGGGGCTGGCAGGGCGCCGGCCAGGAGGCGGACCGGTCGGTCATGTGCGTCGTCACGACGACGGGCGACCAGCTCACGGCGTCGGTGCGCGACGCCGGCATCTGACACACCTCAGGAGGCGACCATGGGCAAGCCCGCGGCGACGGCGACCGCCACGATGATGTGCAGCTTCGGCCTCGCGCCGTCGACCCTCTCGGTGCTGCCGCTGAGCAGGGTCATGATCGAGGGCAAGCCGGCAGCGGTGATCACGGACTCCGCCCCGTTCGTCAACATCCTCCCGTTCGGGATGTGCACGAGCCTGGCCAACCCGACGGTCGCCGCCGCCACCTCCGCGGCCCTGGGTGTCCTCACCCCCATGCCGTGCGTGCCGGCCACCTCGCCGTGGACGAACGGCGCCACGACCACGATGATCGGCGGCACCCCGGCCCTCACGCTCGGCGCGCAGTGCCAGTGCACCTTCGGGGGCGTCATCCAGATCATCAACCCCGGGGCGGTGCGGACCACGGAGAGCTGACCGGGTCCCGGGCGGGCCGGGCCTCAGCCGATGTCGGGCACGAGGTGGTGGTACGGCCCGAACAGCTCCGGCGTGGGCCGTCGGCCGAGCTTGGACAGCTCCTGCGCGAGCCCCCGCACGAGGTGCTCCATCCGCACCGCGCCGCCGTCGGCCGCGGCGAGGAACGCCGTCGTCAGGGCCGCGTTGCGGATCGCGCCGCCGGCGAGGTCGAACCGCTCGGCGACGAGGTCGAGGTCGAGGTCCTCCAGCGGGGCGCGGCCGAGGGCCCGCTGCCAGATCGCCCGCCGCTCCGTCGGGCTGGGGAGCGTGAAGTGCACGCTCGCGTGCAGGCGGCGCATGAACGCCGGGTCGATGTTGCCCTGGAAGTTCGTGGTGAGGACGACGAAGCCGTCGTAGGTCTCCAGGCGCTGCAGCAGGAAGGACACCTCGAGGTTCGCGTACCGGTCGCGCGCGTCCGTGACCTTGGCGCGGGTGCCGAACAGCGCGTCCGCCTCGTCGAACAGCAGCACGCAGTCGCCCGACGACGCCGCGGCGAACACCAGCTCGAGGTTCTTCTCGGTCTCCCCGATGTACTTGGACACCACGGCCTGCAGGTCCACCCGGAGCAGGTCCACGCCGAGGTCCCCGGCGATGACCTCGGCGGTCATCGTCTTGCCCGTGCCGGAGGGTCCGCCGAAGAGCGCGACGAGGCCGGGGGAGGGCATCTCGGCCAGGCCCCACTCGCCGAAGACCGTGCTGCGGTACCGGTACCGCGCCGTGAGCTCCTGCAGGCGGGCCAGGTGCGCGGGCGGCACGACGAGGTCGTCCCAGCCCACCGAGGGCGTGACCCGGCGGATGCTGCCCCCGAGCGGCCCGTCCGCGAGCCGGTGCAGCGCCTCGGCCGGATCGGGCAGCGACTCGGCTGCCTCCGCCACGAGCTGCAGCTGGTGCGCGGTGAGCCGCCTGCCCTGGCGGGGCGTGTCCCCGAGCACGGCGTGCCACTCGCCGTCGCTCACCCGGGCCGGCTCGACGACGGCGTCGTGCCACGGCCGGTCAGGCAGGGAGGCGAGGGCGAGGCGCTGCTGCGAGCACAGCGCCCAGGCCAGGTGCCCGGTGCGCTCGACCCACCACCGCCCCAGCGGGCTCAGCCCGTCGCCGGCCTCGACGATGACGCCGAGGCCCGCGAGGCCGGCCTGGCGCACGACGGCCGCCCACTCGCGTGGCTCCGTCGGCTGGTCCACGACGAGGAACGCCAGGCCGAGCGTGTCCCTCGCGGCGGCCTGCAGGCGGCGGACCGGGTCCTCGCCGACGGCCAGGACCAGGTCGTGGGCGCCGAGCATCGTGGGCGGCACGGTGACGATCTCGGCGCCCAGCGGCAGGTCGGGGTCCATCGACCCGTCGCCGAGCGCGGCCCAGACGACCGACCGCGGCAGGGCCACCGTCGCGTCCGCGAAGCTGCCCGCCGGGGAGACCTCGACGAGCGCGGCGCGGCGCAGGGCGCCGTCGGGGGACAGGGCGGCCAGCGCCTCGTCACCGAGCATGCGGTGCAGCAGGCCGACGGTGGGGCGTCGTGCGTCCGCGTCGCCGGTGGCATGGGCGACGACGGCCTGGAGGCGCTCGTCCGCCTCGATGGCGGCGCAGACGGCCAGGACCGCTGCGTCGCTCGGCTCGAGTGCGCACCCCGTCGCCACGGATGCCAGAGGATCGGTGCCGAGCAGGGCTCGATGCAGGTCTGCTGCCGCACGCGCGACCGCCTCCTCGAGCTCGTGGCCCCGCTCCTGCGCCCCGTCCCCGGCGATCCCGCGCCGGTCCTCCAGGGCTGCGTCCACAGCACCCGACACGGTGCTCCGGCGGACCTGCTCCACGGCTGCCGCGACCAGCAGACGTCCGACCAGCGCAGCGGCCGCCTGGACGGTGCTGGGGCCCGCCTGCTCGGCACCGTCCGTGCGGAGGACGGGCGGACGGTCGTCCGACCTCCCGTCCCGGCTCAGCGCTTCTTGAGCCACAGGGCGCGAGCCTTGAGGTACTCGTAGTAGTCGTGACCGCTCTCGTCCGTGGCACCCGACGCCGCGGCGACCTTCTTGAGAGCCTTCTTGGCCTTGCGGTCGGCGGAGCGCCCTTTGAAGCGGGTCGCCGAGAACGTCTTGATCAGGCGCTGCTTGCCGTCCTGGAGCCCGGCCAGGAACTCGTCCGCGAACTCGGCCTTGCGGGTCTTGCCGGAGGGCATGACCTCCTTGAGCCAGTCGACGGCTCCGGTGTCGCCGCCGTGCTCCTCCATCCCGATCCCGAGGTACTGGACGGCTTGGACGGCCGTGTTCTTGAGGACGTTGGCGGAGAGCATGCTCAGCGCGACGTCGTTGCCCGGGTCCGTTCCGTTCATCCAGTCGTCGGCCATCGCGCTGTTGCCGCTGTCGACGTTGTCGATGACGGTCATCGCGCCGCTCGGGTCGTAGAACCAGTTGCCCAGGTTGCCCGAGGTGACGCGGTCCTGGTTCCCCATGAACAGGTCGACGGCCGACATCTCACCGAGCTTGCGCACGTGCCCGGGCTTGCTGAGGATCGCGCGGAACTTCGTGCCGGAGGCCGCGTCCGGGGCGGCCGCCAGCGACGAGGCCTGGTCGCCGCCGGCCCAGGACATCGCCATGACGGGCTTGGCGAGGTCCTCCAGGGCCTTCATCCGCGCGGCCTCGACGTCGTCCTCACCGTCGTAGGCGCCCTTGGACTGGCTCTTGACGTACTTCCCGCGCGCCGTCCAGCTCTTCCAGTCGATCGCGAAGTCCATGCCCATGAGGTCCCCGGCGAAGCCGGCCTCGCTGCGGGTGAGCTTGCGGTGCGTGACGGTCCTGGCGCCGGTCATGTGCGCCTGCATCTGACCGACGAGGTCACCGAGCCCGATGCCCGTCTCCTCGACCTTGACGACCATCTTGTCGCCGTCACGGTCCTGGAAGATCCAGACGGGGTGGTCCTTGCTGGCGATGATCGTGTCCGCGGTCTCGAGCCGCAGCGGCCCGGGCGCCTTGAGGTCCCACAGCCGGCTGACCTTGCGGCGGGTGCTGCCCTCCTGCTGGACGGTGTGGGCGAGCTCGTGGGCCAGGACGTGGCGCCCGGCGTCG
>NZ_CAMPHH010000057.1 GCF_946885855.1 uncultured Actinotalea sp.
GCTGGGGGCGGGCCCGGGTGCACGGCCCCCCGAGCCGTCCTGTCCCGAGGCGTCACGGCGCGCGGGAAGAGTCACGCCGTCACGCTAACGGCGGACGACGGCGAGCCGGGGCTGGCGCGCCGGAGCGCCGCGCCGGAGTGCCGCGGCCGAGTGCCGCGGCGGGCACCGCCCGGGTCGGGGGCGGCTACCGGACAGCGGGACCCGCACTTCCGGACCGGCAGCCGGGCCAGGGACCGCGGGGCCTCGGACGCGGCGAGAGCCGGGGACGACCTCACCGAGCAGCGACCGGACATGAAGACGGTCCGCACCGCGCAGGGGGCAGGCGATGCGGACCGTCGCGAGAAGTATGGCGCCGCCGGTGGGGACCGTCAAACGCGGAAACGCGGGCGGACGACTGAAACGGTTGATCTCGACCAGTCACAACGCTCGATACATCGACTCTCATCGCTGGAGCAACGATTTTCGCAGAAGCGGACCGCTCTCACCGGGCGTCATGCAAGCGTTCCCACGCCAGAGCGACGGGAAGCGTCGAGTCCCACCCGAGGGGTGGCACCGCGCCGTCGTGACTGCGCCCGACAGCCTGCCGTGACGCGGGCCCGACGCGACGCGCCGGCCCGCGAGAGGATGGGGAGGTGCTCACGCGGCTGCGCTCCCGGGTCGGCGCCTTCCTCCCGGCACCCCCGGCGGCGGGCGCCCCGGGCGACCCCGGCCTGTTCGGCCCCGGCACCGCCGCGTGGCGGATCGGCCGCGAGCGCGCCCTGCTTCTCGCCGGTCCCGCCGCGCTCCTCCTCCAAGTCGCCCACCCCCTCGTCGGGGTCGGCGTGGCCGCGCACAGCGACTTCACGGCCGACCCGCTGCGGCGGCTGCGCGGGACGCTCGAGGCGGTGCTCACCGTGACGTTCGGGGACCACGATCAGGCGCTGGCCGCAGCGCGCGCGGTCGGCCGGCAGCACGCGCCGGTCCGGGGCGCCCTCACCGCCGACGCGGGCCCCTTCCCCGTGGGCACGCCCTACCGCGCCCAGGACCCGGCGCTCGCCCAGTGGGTGTGGGCGACCCTGGTGTGGTCCGCGCTGCAGGCGACCCGGGCCGTCGTCGGCCCCGTGCCCCCTGCGGAGGCCGACGCCTACGTCCGCGACATGGTCCGCTTCGGCCGGCTCTTCGCCGTCCCGTCGCACGCGCCCGCCGACGCCGCGTCGCTCGAGGTGTACGTGCGGGACCAGGTCGACCACGTCCTCGCCGTCGGCCCGACGGCGCGCGGGCTCGCCGACCGCATCCTGCATCCGCAGCCGCCCTTGCGGCCGCGGCCGCTGCGGCCCGTGCCGGCCCTGCTCGCCGCCGCGCTGCTGCCGGAGGAGGTCCGCGCCGCGTACCGCCTCCCGTGGCGGCGCCGGGAGCGGGTCACCTGGGGCGTGCTGCGGCCGGTGCTGCGCCTCACGCTCCGGCTGCTGCCGCGCTCGGCGCGGGAGTGGCCGCACGCCCGGGTCGCCCGGGAGCGGCTCGGCCGCGCGGAGGGCGCACACGGACGCGGGGCTGCCCGGTCCGGGGCCGCCGACGCCCGGGTGACGAGCGCCGGGCCGCTCAGCGCATCGGGTACCAGCGGGCCCCGAACCGGCGGGTGACGCGGCTCGTCTCGACGTCGACGAGCTCGTCGACCCGGGCGACGACGGCACGCCCCACGCCCGCGGCGGTCAGGTCGTCGGGGGCCTCGTACCGCACCGTGAGGCGGGGCTGCCCGCGGACGACTTCCAACGCGGTGCCCTCGACCGGGGTCAGCGCCCGCGCGGCGTCGGCCGCTGCGGGCAGCACCGTCGCCGGGTCCACGCCGCGGTGCAGCATCCCCACCACCATGCGGACGCGGTAGGAGGGCACCGGCCGACGGTACGCGGCTCAGCGCACGACGAGCCACACCCCGGCGGCGGCGGTCGCCGCCAGGGCGATGACGCGGAAGACCTCGACCGACATGCCGCGCACGAGGCGCCGCCCGAGCAGCGCACCGGCGACGGCCCCCGGGGTGATGGCGGCGCTCACGAGGAGCGACTCGGCCGTGATGAGGCCGAGCCCCACGCTGAACGGCACCTTGAGGAGGTTCACCGCGGCGAAGAACCACGAGACGGTGCCGAGGAAGCCGAGCACCCCGACCTGCATGCGGAGCAGGTACAGCGTCATCATCGGGCCGCCCGCGTTCGCGACCATGGTGGACAGCCCGGCACCCGCGCCCAGCAGCAGGGCGACGGGTCCCGCGGCGCTCGCCGGCGCGTCGTCGGCCCCCACGGGCGCGGTGCTCCCGGCCGAGGCGGCACCGCCGTCTGCCGCGAGGTCGGCGCGTGCACGCGAGGTCGGCGCGGAGGACGGCCGACCTCGCTCGGGACCGCCGACCTCGCGGGCGGGGCCGCGCGGACGGCGGCGCCGCGTCAGCGCGCCGGCGACGCTGAGCAGGAGCACCGCGCCGATGACCCGGGTGACGACCGCGGGGTCCGCGAACCGGATGAGCGCCCACCCCGCGGCCAGCCCGACGACGACGCTCGGCAGGAGCCGCAGCAGGACGCCGCGGTCCGCGTGCCGCCCGTAGAGCACGATCGCGAAGACGTCGACGACGAGGAGGACCGGCAGCGCGACACCGGTCGACGGCACGGGCGGCAGGACCGTCGCCAGCAGCGCGACGCCGAACGCGCTGATCGCGGGCACGGCGGTCTTGGAGACGCCGAAGACGAACGCCGCGACCAGGCCGACCGCGACGACCGTCGCCGTGAGCTCCACGGTCCGGACGGTACCCGCGTGCACGCCGACGTCCCGCACCGGCCGGGCTCCCGCCCCCCGTCGGCCCACGGCGCGCCGGTGGCACGACACCCGGCGGCGTCCTAGCGTCCGGCACAGCGGCGGGACGGGGGCGTGATGACCGAGGAGGGCACGGGTGGGGCGCCGGTCCGCGCGCTCAGCCTCTCGACCGTGCGGACGTACCGGTACCTGCGGCTGTCGGTCGTGGCCCTCGCGCTGCTGCTGGCGGTGTCCCTGACGCTCGAGGTGGCGCGGGCCGGCGGGACGCTGCTCGGGTCGATCAGCGCGTACTTCTACTCCCCCGTCGGCGCGGTGCTGGTCGGCGCGCTCGTGGCCATCGGGCCGGCGCTCATCGCGATCGCCGGCCGGCCCGGCGCCGAGGACACGCTGCTCAACCTGGCGGGCATGCTCGTCCCGGTCGTCGCGTTCGTGCCCACGCCGGTCGCCCCGGACGCCCTCACCGCCGCGGCGTCCACGGCCGGGCCCGCGCCCCGGACGCCCGCAACCTGCCCCTCCGGCGCGGCGCGCTGCGTCCCGCCGGAGCTCGTCCCGGCGGTGGAGAACAACGTCGCGGCGCTGCTGGTCGTCGGTGCGGTGGGGATCGCCGTCGCCGCGCGCCTGGTGCTGGGGAGCGGCTCGAGCCGCGCCGCCCGGTGGGGGCTGGCGGCGGCCGCCGGGGTGTGGGCGGCGTTCGGCGCCTGGTTCCTGCTGGGCCCGCGCGAGGCGTTCCTCGCCGCGGCCCACTACGCGGCAGCGGTCCCGTTCTTCGGTCTCGTCGCCGCGGTCGCGGTGCTCGACGCCGTCCGGGTGCGGACGCGGACGCGGGTCCGCGTGCTCAGCACGCGCCAGTTCTCCGGGGCCTACGGGGCGATCGCCGTCGGCATGGTGGGGACGATCGCCGTGGCGGGCGGCGTCGCGGCGGCGGCGGCCTGGACGCCGTTCTCCGCACCCGACGGGTGGGTGCTCGTGGTCGAGGCGGTGCTCCTCGTCCTCTTCACCGTCTTCTGGGGGCTGCAGACCGCGGAGAACTGGGAGGACGGCGTCCCGGACCCGGTGCGGTGACGCACCCGCCCGCCCGCCGCGGTCAGAGCCAGCCGTTGCGCCGGAACGAGCGGTACAGCGTCGCGCACGCCGTCGCGATGACCGCGAGCACGAGGAAGTACCCGTAGCGCCACTCCAGCTCGGGGATGTGCTCGAAGTTCATGCCGTAGACGCCGGCGACCGCCGTGGGCACGAGCGCGATCGCGGCCCAGGCGGAGATCTTCCGCATGTCCTCGTTCTGCCGCAGCGCGATCCGGCTCTGCGCCGTCGCGACCCGGGCCGTGTTGGCCTGGAGCACGTCGGACAGCAACCGGTCGATCGACTCGAGCTGGTCCGTGGCGCGCAGGACGTGGTCGTGGATGTCGCGGAAGTGGTGGGCCGTCGAGTCCGGCACGTGCCCGACGGAAGCCGTGGCCAGGTGCTCGAACGGGCGGGCCAGCGGCACCAGCGCACGCCGGAAGTCCGCCACCTCGCGCTTGAGCTTGTAGATCCGCTGCGCGTGGTCGCCCTCGCCGGCACCGAAGACCTGCTCCTCGATCTCGTCGACGTCCTCCCCGATGAGCTCGAGCACCTCCTCGTACTGGTCGACCACCAGGTCGGCCGCCCGGTAGAGGACCAGGCTCGGCCCGAAGTCGGCCAGCGACGGGTGGGCCCCGCCGTCGAGCTCCCTGCGGACGGCGGCGAGCACGTCGCTGGTCCCGTGGCGCACCGTGATGACGAAGTGCGGACCGAGGAACAGGGCGATCTCGCTGACCTCGACGACCTCCTCGCGGTCGACGTACCGCACCGGCTTGAGCACCGCGAAGAGGACCTCGCCGTAGGACTCGACCTTCGGGCGCTGGTGCGCGCGCACGGCGTCCTCGACGGCGAGCGGGGGGAGGTCGAACTGCGCGGCGACGTCGGCGATGTCCTGGTGCGTCGGCTGCTGCAGGCCGATCCACACGAACCCCTCGGTCCGCGCCCCCGCGGCGGCGGCCTCGCTCAGCGGGATCCGGCCGCCCTGGCGCACCCCCCGCTCGTAGACCCCGCAGTCCCCGATGCTGTCCACGTTCCGCACTGTAGGTCCGCGCGCGGCCCGTCGCCGCCGATCAGGTCCACTCGAGCAGGGGTGTCCCCAGCGTCACCCGGCTGCCGGGGGCGACGAGGGGGCGCACCGCGCCGGGGTCTCCCTGGACGGCGACGACGGGCACGACCGGCGAGCGGCCGCCCGCCGCGACGGCGCCCGGGTCCCAGCCGAGGACCGGCTCCCCCGATCGGACGCGGGCGCCCTCCGCCACGAGCAGCGTGAAGCCGGCGCCCTGCAGCTCGATCGTGTCGATGCCGAGGTGGACGAGGACGGCGCGGTGCTCGTCCAGCCGGAGCACGAAGGCGTGCGGGTGGAGCTTGATGATCGTGCCGTCGGCCGGGGCCACGACGGTCGTCGCGTCGTCCCCGCCTCCCGCGGCACCCTCGCCCCGGTCCGGGTCGACCGCCAGGCCCGGGCCGACGACGGCGCCCGCGAAGACCGGGTCCGGCACGGCGGCCAGGGCGAGCACCGTGCCGACGACGGGCGTCGTGAGGGTCAGCGAGGTCGTCGGCACGGCTTCCTCCCCGGACGTCGGCAGCGCTGTCGTGGCGGCGTGATCGTCAGCCACGGTAGCCCGCCGGCGGCGCAGGGGCGCTCCGTCGCAGCACGAGACGGGCGACAGCGGCGACACTGTCCGCATGGGACGACGTCGCCCGGTCGTGGGCCTCACGGTCGCGGGGTTCACCGCCGCGATCCTCGCGAGCTGTGGTGCGCCCGACGGCGCCGGGCAGCTCCCCGACCGCGGGCCGGAGGTCTCGGGCGTCGTCGGGGCCGGCGAGGTCCCGGGCGAGCCGGTGCTCGTCGAGGCGTCGGACCCCTACTACGAGGGCATGGCGCTGCTGCGCGGGGGGCCGGTCGTCGTGCGCGGGGGCACGACGGTCTCCTCCGACGAGCTCCGCGAGGGCACCGAGGTGGACGTGTGGACGGCGGAGGCGTGCGCGGAGTCCTACCCCGTGCAGTGCGGCATCGACGCCATCCGGATCACGGACTGACGCGCCGCGCGGCGGGTCGCTGCCTCGACCGGCCGCCCTGGCGCGCGGGACCGGGCGGCTCGCGGGCGGAGCCGGTAGCCGGTAGCCGGCGCCCAGGCCTCAGTCACGGCGGGGCAGGGTCCGGACCAGTCTCCCCTCGTCCAGGGCGAGGACCCGGTCGGCCACGGCCAGGACCCGGTCGTCGTGGGTGCTCACCAGCACCGCGGACCCGCGCCGCGCCGCACCGCCGACCGCGGCGAGCACCAGGTCCACGTGCTCGTCGTCCTGGCTGCCGGTGGGCTCGTCGAGCACGAGGAGGGCGGGGTCCAGGGACCGCGCCCGCGCGATCGCCGTGCGCTGCTGCTCCCCCATCGACGTCTCGCCGACGTAGCGGTGGCCGAGCCCGTCCAGCCCCAGGTCGGCCAGGAGCTCCGCCACCGGGACGAGATCGGTCCCCGGCCCACCGCCCGCGACGGCCTGCGCGCCGCGCAGGGCGCGGGGCAGCGCGACGGACTCGGCCACCGTGAGCTCCGGCACCAGGCCGAGTCGCTGGGGGACGACGGCGACGGCGCCCCAGTCGTGCAGCGCCGTCGTCGGCCGGCCGAGGACGCTCGCCGTGCCGGACGACGGTGCCTCGAAGCCGGCCACGACGTGGCACAGCGTGGACTTGCCCGAGCCCGACGGCCCGGACAGGCAGACCACCTCGCCCGCGCCGACCTCGAGCGACACGTCGTGCAGCACCGTCAGCTCGACCGGACCGGAGCGGTAGCGCACACCGACCCCGTCCACGACGAGCACCGGCGCTGTCCGGCCCTGCCCCTGCGCGCGCCCCTCCGCGGACTCCTCCGCGTGCCGCCCGCTCACGCGTCCTCCGCCCGCGGGCGGCGCAGCAGGACGCCGTCGGCCGTGACGTCGAGCAGCGCCCGCCCGTCCGGGAAGTGGGCGAGGGCATCGGGGGGCAGCTGCACACGACCCGTGGAGTCGATCGTCGCGAGGTGGTGGCCCCGGAGCAGCTGCTCGGTCGACAGGACGCCGTGGCGCAGGCGCAGCACCCGGTCCGCGACGCCCAGGGCGCGCTCGTCGTGCGTGCTGAGGACGACGGTGCTGCCCCGGTCCGCGGCCGCGGCGAGGGCGGCGAGCACGACGTCGGCGTTCACGTGGTCCAGCTCGGCCGTCGGCTCGTCCGCGACCACCAGGTCGGGGGTGCCGAGCAGGGCCAGGGCGACGGCGAGGCGCTGCTGCTCCCCGCCGGAGAGCACGGGCGGCCGGTGGTCCGCGCGGTGCCCCAGACCGACCGACGCGAGGACCGCCGTGGGCTCCTCCTCCGCGGCCCGCATCCGGACGACCTGGCGCACGTGCTCGGCGGCCGTGAGGTGCGGGAACAGGCCGCGCGAGGAGCGCTGCTCGACGAAGGAGACGTGCCGGCGCCGCAGACGCCGCACGGCGACCCGGCGCAGGGAGCCGACGTCGTGCCCGAGGACCTCCAGCCGCCCGGCGCTGGGCAGGTCGTGCAGCGCGACCATCCGCAGCAGGCTCGACTTGCCCGAACCGGACGGCCCGGCGATCGCGGTCACGGCCCCGGACCGGAACGACACGTCGACGCCGCGCAGCGCGTGCGCCTCCCCGGTCGCCGAGCGGTAGACCCGGACCAGCCCGTCGCACCGGACGGTGACGCTCCCCGGGGCCGGGCGCGCGGCCGGCGGCTCAGTCCTCGCCACGCAGCACCTCCCCGGCCTGCACGGCTCCGGAGCGTCGCCGTGCCACCCCGGTGACCAGGACCGTCGTCGCCGCGAGGGCGACCACGAGGACCACGAGGTCCACCGCCGTCACCGCCGGACGCACCAGGGGCGCCAGGCGCGGCGCCGGGTCCACGAGCGGCGGCCCGAGCAGCCCGATGCCGACGACGGTGAGCACGGCCGCGAGGCCGGCCAGCGCCAGCACGCCCGCAGCCTCCCGGGCGCGCGCCTCGAGCAGCCGCGACGCCGGCAGGCCCATCCGGCGCAGCATGAGCTCGCCCAGGCGGTCCCGGTCTGCGGCGCGGACGGCGTGCAGCACCATCGCGACGACGCCGAGGAGCCCCGCGCACGCGCCGAGGGCCACGAGGTAGTCCAGCGGCCAGGACGCCCCGCGCAGGCCGGGCGTCTGCTCGGCCAGCGCCCGGGCCGCCGAGACGGGCGCCGCGGCCTCGCGCGCCGCGAGGAACGCCTCGACCTCGCCCACCGGACGCGATGACCACAGCTCCGTCTCGAGGAGGTGGGGCGGTGAGGGCTGGATGCGGCGCACCGACGGGTGGGAGCTCGGGGGCAGGATGCTGAGCAGGCTGCGCGCATCCACGACGACGGCGCGCCCGGTCACCCCGGGGAAGACGGGCACCCGCGCGACGGCGTCGAACCGGAACGCCCACTCCCCGGCCCCGTCGACCGTGCCGACGCCGGCGTCCCAGCCGGGCCCGACGAGGACGACGGGCAGCTCGGGGCTGCTCGTCGCCCGGCCCGTCGGGACGTCCTCCTGCACGGGGCCGTCGACGAGGAGCCGCAGGGCGTCGCGACCCGCCGCGAGTGCGTCCGAGGCGCCCCACAGCGCGTGCTCGGCGAACGTGGCCGCGTCGACGGCGAGGAGGTCGATCTGCCCGAACCGGGGCGGCACCGCGATGCCGGCGCGGTAGACGAGGGTGCTGCCCTCCAGGAGCGAGGTCGGCGGCAGGAGCAGGTCCGCCGCGTCCGGGTCGGTGAGCAGGTCGGGCGCCTCCTCGGGCAGTGGCTCGCCCAGGTCGGCGACCTCCCACGGTCCGGCCAGGTCCGCGCGGGTCTGCGCCCCCGCGAGCACCGCGACCTTGTCCACCACGCCGCGCTCGACGCCCCGGTCGGCGGCGACCGCCCAGAGCGCGAGGGACGCCCCGACCGCCACGACGACGACGGTCGCGGTCGCCTCCCGCGGCGAGCGCCGCAGCCGGCGGGCGGCGAGCCAGCCCACCCGGTTCCCGCGGGGCGCCGTCGTCCGGACGGGCCTCGCGCGGCGCAGCACGTCCGGGCGACGGACCACGGCGAGGAGCGCGCCCGCGACGGTCGTCGCGACGAGGACGGGGAAGGCGACAGCGAGGATGCCCGGGGACCGCGCGGCGTCCGTCCCGCTGAGGGCGACGCCGGAGACGACCGCCGCGACGGCGGCGGGCAGCTGCCACGGGAGCCCCCGGGTGCGTCGCCCGAGGCCCGGCTCGGTCGCGCGCGTCAGCGCCGCGGCCGTCACCGCCGCGGCGAGCCCGACGGCGAGGAGCGCGACCGCGAGCGCGGTGCCCGCCCAGGCCACGACCTCCGGGATCGTCCCGTCCCCGAGCCGCGACGAGGGACCGATCCGCCCGACGAGGAACGGCGTCACCGCGGCGGCGACCACCGTGCCGAGGAGCAGCGCCGGGAGCGCCTCGAGCGCGGCGAGCGCGAGGACGGCCGCCGGCCGGAGCCCCAGGCCCGCGGCGAGCACGTGCTCGTGGCGGCGTCCGGCGTGCAGGAGCACGGCGCCACCGACGACGGCGAGCACGCCGAGCGCCACGCCCGCCCACGCCGTGGACCGCACCTGGGCGCGGGCGATCCCCGCCGTCACCTCGGCCCGCTCCACGATCTCGCGCAGGCCGGTCGCCAGCTGCGCGTCCGTCCCCTGCGGCAGCGCGGCGGCGGAGATCACCTGCAGGGCACCGCCCTCCTGGAAGGCCTGGCGGCTGAGCTCGGTCACCGCGGCGGCGGCGGCGCGCATCTGCGTCGGGTCCGGGTCGGGCGGCAGGCGGAGGTCCGCGACCCACATCGGCTGCTCGCCGACCTCGAGGGCGAGCCGGTCGAAGGTCGCGCGGTCCACCAGCAGCAGCGCGGAGCGGCCGCGCCCGTCGCCGGCGGTGGGCAGGTCCCGCGGGGTCGCGACGACGGCGGCCTCGTCCACCACGGCGGGCAGGACGGAGTCCTCGCGCGTCGGGAACAGCCCGACCACCTCGACGGTGCCCGCCCCCGCGTCCGCCGCGGCGTCGTCGTCGGACGGCGGGGCGAGGTCCGTGACCGTGGCGCCGACCCGCAGCTCGAGGGCGACCGTGATGCGGTCGCCGACCCGGACGCCGAGCTCGGCCGCGACGTCCTCGGCGAGCCACGCGCCGGGCCGTGCCGTGGCGCCCAGGGCCGCCGCGAGCCGCTCGACGGCGCCGTCACGGTGGTGCAGCGTGGCCCGTACCTGGGCGTCGCCGGTGCGGGCCCAGGACGTCACGACGCGCGGGCTGAGCCGTTCGGCGGCCCCGAACGTGGACACGACCGGCGGCTCGAGGACCGGGACGTCGTCCAGCAGCGCGCGGGCCCGGTCGTCCCACTGCTCGGCCAGGACGCCGGGGACGATCACCCGGACGCGGGCGCCGTCGCGACCGACGTCGTCGGGGTCGACGGCCGCGACCTCGGCGGCGAAGGCCCCGGCGTCGACGGACCGCTCGAACACGGGGATGGACACGACCGCGGCCACGAGGAGTGCGGTCGCCGCGGTGAGGGTCCAGAACCAGCCCGGCGTCCGGCGCAGCCGGCCCGGCGCCGCCCGCCAGAGCGGGGCCGCGCCACGGAGGCGCCGCGTCACCGACCGTGACCCCATCCCCCGCCCTCCGCTCGGTCGAGGGCGACTGTAGCGACTCGGGACCCCCCGTTCATGACGCAGGTCGCGGACCGGAGTGGCTCAGGGCCGGGGGTGCGCCAGCCGGACGATCTCCCGCAACCCGTCCGTGCTGACGACGGCGCTGTGGGTCTCCACGCGGGCCCAGCTGCGCCGCGCGGTGAGGTCGCCGAGCGCCCACTGCACCGCGTAGTTCGCGTGCCCGCGGCTGTCGACGGGCAGGGGCGTGACGCGCCAGGTCACCTCGACCCCGAGGGTGGGGTGCGTGCCGCGCAGGACGACCGTGCGGCGGTCGTGCGGGGCGACGAGTGCTGCCATCGTTCTCACCTCCTCCGTGAGAACAGTCCGATCGACCGCCGCAGTCCCGCGATGATCGAGCGGGAGGGTGAACCTGCGACGCGGTCGGGCGGGAGGTCAGTCGCGCCGGCGCGCCCGCCAGGTCCGCCAGGCGTCCGTGGACCACAGCGCCCAGAGCACCAGGAGCGGCTGGAAGAGCAGCCGCACGCCGCGGGCGGCGTCCGTGTCCAGACCGAACCCGTCCGTCCGGGTGACGAGCTGCGACACGTTGCCGGGGAAGATCGCGACGAAGAACGCCGCCACGACCCAGCCGACGAGCCACCGGTGCCGACCGGGGACGACGAGCAGCGCGAGGCCCAGGACGATCTCCACCCACCCCGACACGACGACGACGGCGTCCGGGTCCGCCGGGAACCACGGCGGTACCTGGGCCCGGAACTCCTCGCGGGCGACAGTCAGGTGGGACGCGCCGGCGAAGGCGAGGATCCCGCCGAGCGCGACGCGGGCGAGGGTGCGGGCGCTGATCACCGCCCCATCCTGCCCCACGGCTCTCCGGCGGTCGGCCCGCCGGTGCGGCTGCCGAGGTTCACCTGATCGGGGTGAGGACGCTGCGACCGGTCCCCCTTAGCCTCGCGCCATGACCGACATCGTCCTCGGCATCGCGGCGGTCCTCGCGGGCGGGGTGCTGTGCTTCGCGGGGCACGTCGTCCTCCGGATCGCGCTCATGCTCTGGGGAGCCTTCGCGGGCTTCGCCCTCGGTTCCGCCCTGGTGGCCGGCGTGGTCGGCGAGCGGCTCCTCGGCTCCGTCCTCGGTTGGGTCGTGGGCCTCGTCCTCGCCCTGGTGCTCGCCGTGCTGGCGTACCTGTACTACGCCGTCGCCGTCGTCGTCCTCGTCACGTCGGTCGGCTTCGCCCTCGGTTCGGGCCTGGTCGTCGCCCTCGGGATCGACTGGAGCTGGGTCGCGGTGCTGGTCGGGGTCGCGCTCGGTGCCGTGCTCGGCCTCGTCGCCGTGCTCGCCGACCTGCCGTCGACCATCCTGGTCCTGGTCAGTGCCGTCGGTGGCGCCCTGACCACGGTGGCCGGGCTCATGCTCCTCACCGGCGCGCTCGACTCGACCACCTTCACCGACGGGAGCGTGGTCGAGCGCGTCGAGGACTCCTGGTGGTGGTACGCACTCCTCGTGTTCCTGGCGATCGGTGGGGCCCTGGTGCAGGGCCGGACCCTGGCCGGTGCCCGCGGCAGCGCCCGGCAGGCGGCTCGACGGACGTGGGCGGCCGAGCCGGGCCGGTGACGAGGGAGACGGTCAGCGCTCGTCCCGGCGAGGACCGCGCGGGAGGGCAGCGGTGCGCCTCCGGAGGTGGATGACGCCGTCGGCGGCCAGGACCACGGCGACGACCCCGGCCGCCGCCCAGGCGACGAGAGCGCCGTGGTCGGGGAGGGCGACGGCGATGAGCGCTCCCGTCGCGACGCCGCCGAGGACGTCCAGCACGGACGGCCGTCGCGGCTGACGTGCCTCCTCGCGGTAGGCGTGCGGGTCCACGCTCCGGGCGCGCGGCAGCAGGAGGACGTCGCGGTCGGACGGACGCGCCCGACCCTGCAGCTCGTCCTCGGTGGCGTCCGTCATCGTGCTCCCCCAGCTTGCCGTCGACCTTCAGCCTCTCGGCCGCGCGGCGTCGGGGTCAAGGACCGCACCGCGCCGGACGGACGGCGCCGGACTCGCCGTCGTCGGCCCCGGGTGGTGAGGTCGGGGTGGACCACCCGTCACCGGCCCCAGGAGGACCCATGCAGTACCGCACGCTCGGGTGCAGCGGCACCGTCGTCTCGACGCACACGCTGGGCACCATGACCTTCGGCGCCGAGGCGGACGAGGAGACGTCGGGCGCCCTCCTCACCGCGTACGTCGAGGCGGGCGGGACGTGCCTGGACACCGCGGACGTCTACAGCGCCGGCGTCTCCGAGGAGATCATCGGCCGCTGGCTCGCCGCTCACCCGACCGACGCCGCCGGCATGGTGCTGGCCACCAAGGGGCGCTTCCCCATGGGCGAGGGGCCGAACGACGTCGGCCTGTCCCGCCGGCACCTGCGCGACGCGCTCCACGCCTCGCTGCGCCGGCTCGGTGTGGACCACGTCGACCTCTACCAGCTGCACGCCTGGGACGCGCACACGCCGCTGGAGGAGACCCTGCGCTTCCTCGACGACGCCGTGTCCGCCGGGAAGATCTCGTACTACGGGTTCTCGAACTTCCTCGGCTGGCAGCTGACCAAGGCGGTGCACGTCGCCCGGGCGCACGGCTGGGCCGCGCCCGTCACCCTGCAGCCGCAGTACAACCTGCTCGTCCGGGACATCGAGCACGAGGTGGTCCCGGCCGCGCAGGACGCGGGTCTCGGCCTGCTGCCGTGGTCCCCGCTGGCGGGCGGCTGGCTCAGCGGGAAGTACCAGCGCGACGTCGACCCGACGGGCGCCACCCGCCTCGGGGAGAACCCCCAGCGCGGTATGGAGGCCTGGGCGGCGCGCAACGCCGACGAGCGCACCTGGCGCGTGATCGACGCCGTCGGCGAGGTCGCCGACGGGCGCGGCGTGACGATGTCCCAGGTCGCGCTCGCCTGGCTCGCGGCCCAGCCCGCGGTGACGTCGGTCATCCTCGGGGCGCGAACGGTCGAGCAGCTGACGGACAACCTCGGGGCGGCGGACCTCGAGCTCAGCGCCGAGGAGCTGGCGCGCCTGTCCGGGGCCAGCGCCCCGCGCGTCGACGACTACCCCTACGGCGCCGCCGGGGTGCAGCAGCGGGCGCGGAAGCTCACCGGCGGCCGCTGAGCCCGCCCCGCCGGCGCCTCTCGAGGCGCCGGCGTGGCGCTCAGAGCAGCGGTTCCCCGCGGCCGACGCCGAGCGGTCCGCCGACCGCCTGCGCGCCGTCCGGGTGCTCGACGTAGCGGTGCGCCATCACGATGCTCGGCTGCCCGGCCTCGGAGGCCTCGACGAACAGCGCGTCCTCGCGCCTGCCGTCGGCGGTGAGGTAGCCGTCCCACGCGACGGCCGCGCGTGCCGCGCCGGAACTCCTCACGTGGGCACGCGCGTGCTCGACGGCCGCGCCGAGCTCACCGGCGAACCGGTGGAGCGACCGCCCCTCGGCGGTCTCCAGGAGGCAGAACGGGATGAGTGGGCCACCCTCGGGGACGACGGAGCGGACGGCGTGCTCCAGGGCCATGGACGCGAGGTGCTGCACCTGCGGGGAGGGCTGGACCGGCTCCGTGCCGCGCGCGTCCCCGTCGCGCTCGGCCCGCCGTCGGAAGAGGCTCACGGGTCCTCTGTCGTCAGCGGTGCGGCGTCGATGAGGGGATGCGACCGGTCCGTGCGGCGTCCGAGTGGCGTCGTCCTCAGTCGTCGATCGCCTCGATGCCCTGGCGCTGCAGCTCCGCGAGGTGGTCGCGCATGTGCTGCAGGACCTCAGGCGGGTGGCCCTCCCAGTCCTCCACCTCGCCGACGATCCGCAGCCCGTGGCGGGTCCGGTACGACCGCGTCGGATTGCCGGGGAACCGCTGGTCGGTGAGGTTCGGGTCGTCCTCGAAGGGCCCGGTCGGCTCGACGCGGTAGATCCGCCCGCGCCCCTCGCCGACGGCGAGCTCGGCACCCCAGGTCGCGGCGTCCAGCGTCGCGGTGAGGTAGACGAAGCTCGCGGTTCTCCGCCCGCCGAAGTTCGAGCTGCGTCCCGGCTCCAGCACGTCCCCGA
>NZ_CAMPHH010000058.1 GCF_946885855.1 uncultured Actinotalea sp.
ACAGGTGCTCATCCCCGCCGGTCCGGCCCCGCTCGCCGCCCTGCGCTCGCTCGGCCGCGTGATCGGGGGCTGAAGCCGCCCGCGGCGCGGCATCGGGCGGCTTCGCCGACCAGGCGGCGCCGGGGTCAGCGCGCCGGCAGCGGTGCCACGCCGGGCAGCTGGATCCCGAGGAGGCCTGCGATCGTCCGGACCACGCCGTCCTCGGTGTGCGACGGGGCCACGAACCGGGCCCGCTCGAGCACCGCGGGGTGGGCGTTGGCCATCGCGAAGGACAGCCCGGCCGCGTCGAGCATCTCCAGGTCGTTGAGGTAGTCGCCGAAGGCCATCGTCTGCGCGGGCGTGATCCCGTACGCCTCCTGCAGCCGGCGCACCGCGGCGCCCTTGTGCGTGCTCGCGCCGAGCACGTCGACCCAGTGAGCGCTCGAGACGACCACCTGGTGGGTGTCGCTGAACGACGCCAGGGCCGGGGCGACCGTCCGCTCCGCGGAGCCGAAGTCGAACACGGCGATCTTCAGCACGTCGTCGTCCACCGCGAGGACGTCGTCGACCTCGGTCAGCAGCGTGTAGTACCGGTCGGCCTGCTCCCGGAACGCCGCGTCGCGCCGCTCCACGTAGGCCGAGGCCTTGCCGCAGACGACGACGCCGACGTCCGCACCCGAGTCCGCCAGCCCGCGGACCGCGCCGACGACGCCGCGGACCACGTCGGGCTCGAGGCAGTCCGAGCTGATCTCGCGGCCCTCGTGGACGACGTAGGCCCCGTTCTCGGCGATGAACGGCAGAGCCGCACCGGCCTCGCCGAAGCGCGCCGCCAGGTTGGCGTACTGCCGGCCGCTCGCCGGGCAGAAGAGCACGCCGCGGCGGGCGAGCTCCTCGAGCAGCGGCCAGAGCGCGGCCGGCACCCGGTGCTCCGCGTCCAGCAGCGTCCCGTCCATGTCGACGGTGACGAGCCGGACGTCGGCGACGTCCTCGGGCGCGGGCAGGACGAGGTCCGGGGCGAGGGTCATCCCACCATTGTCCGCCATCGCGGCGGTCAGGTCCCGGGCAGCTCCCGCACGCGCACGGACAGGCAGGTCACGCAGCCCTCGAGCTTCTCGTACTCCGAGATGTCGACGGGTACCGGCGTCCATCCGAGCCCCGCGAGGAGCTCGGCCGTGCGGGGGGCGGACGCCGACATCAGCAGGCGCCCCTCCCCCAGGTCCACGACAGCGGTGCCGTGCTCCTCGGGTACGGGCAGGAAACGTGGGAAGAGCCGCGGCTCGTCGACGACCGGCTCGTAGCCGATGACGGTGCCGTCCGGCAGGGCCGTGACCGCCGTCTTGAGGTGCAGCACGCGCGTGACCGGCACGGCCACGACGGTCGCGCCGAGCGGGTCGAGCACGGCCCGCAGCTGCGCGACGGCTGCCGCGTTCGTCCGGTCGCTGCGCCCGACGTAGACGGTGTCCCCCACCTTGAGGACGTCCCCGCCGTCGAGCGCCGCCGGGGCGACCAGGTGGACGAGGCGGGCCCCGAGACCGCGGAGCACCTCCGCGGTCGCGGCCTCCTCGCCGCGGCGGCTCGGGTGACCCGGCCGCGCGACGACGGCGGTGCCCCGGAACATCACCACCGTGTCCTCGACGAAGACGCTGTCGGGGTGCTCCGGCGACGGGGGCACCTCGCGGACGTCCCAGCCGGCGTCCCGCAGGGCCGTGACGTAGCCGTCCCACTGCGCGACCGCGCTGTCCAGGTCGACGGGGACGCGATCGATGTGCTCGACGACGCCCTCGGTCAGGCGCGGCGAGGGGCGGCGGACGAGGGCGGTGCGCATCGGGCTCTCCTGGATCATCCGGGCCGGTCCGGCCTGCGGTGCGTACGGGGTGGCTCAGGCCTCCTGGCGCAGGGCACGCCGGCTGCTCTCCAGCGCGATGAGGTCGGCGAAGGCCGCCTGGTAGGCGTCCGCCTCGCGCTGCGGGTCCATCCGCTGCAGCCGCCCGCGCAGGTCGGCGATCTGCCGCGTCATCCCGAGGTCGACCAGCGCGGTGACCACGCCGCGCACGTACCCGTCGACGGCGTCCGGCCGGTCCTCGGGCAGGGGCGTCACGGCCAGCTCGAGGACGAGGGGCTGCACCGGGAGGGCGGCCTCCTCGCGCACGCGCTCCACCCACGCCGCCGGCGACTCCCCCGCCGCGGAGCCGAGCCCCCCGGCCGCCCGGATCGCCTCGTGCACCGCCCGGAACGCCGGGACGGTGAAGGCGTCCGCGGACAGCTCGTCCACCGCCGCGGCGTCGACGGCGCCCGGCTGCTGCAGGAGCACCTCCAGGGCGTTGCGCTCGAGCTTGGCCACCGGGTCGGTGCGGTCCGGAGCGACGAGGCGGGGCCGCGCCGGGGCGCCGTCGGGCCCCGCACCGCCCGGGCGCTCGCCCGGTCCGGGCATGGTCGGGTGCCGACGGTCCGCGCCGGCACCCGCGGGACCGCCGTCGCGGGTCCGGCGACCCGCCGCGGTGACCTCACGCAGCACGGTGTCCGCCTCCATGCCCAGCCATCCCGCGAGCATCCGGCCGTACTCCGGCCGCAGGGCCGCGTCCCGGATGCCCGCGACCACCGGCGCCGACTCGCGCAGCGCGGCCACCCGTCCCTCGGCGGTGTCGAGGTCGTGGCGGCGCAGGGTCGAGCGGATGACGAACTCGAACAGCGGCTGGCGACCGGCCACGAGGGCCTGCACGGCGTCCGGGCCCTTCTCCTGCCGCAGCTCGCACGGGTCCATGCCGCTCGGCTCGACCGCCACGAACGTCTGGGCGTAGAACTTCTGGTCCTCCCCGAAGGCGCGCAGCGCGGCCTTCTGGCCCGCCGCGTCGCCGTCGAAGGTGAAGATCACCTCGCCGCCCACCGACGTGCCCGAGGCGAGCTGCACCCCGCCGCCCGCGGAGGTGTCCCCGAGCAGCCGCCGGACGATCCGCGCGTGGTCGGCACCGAAGGCGGTCCCGCAGGTGGCGACCGCCGTCGGCACGCCGGACAGGTGCGCGGCCATGACGTCCGTGTAGCCCTCGACGACGACGACCTGCCGCCGCTTGGCGATCTCGCGCTTGGCCAGGTCGATGCCGTAGAGGACCTGCGCCTTCTTGTACAGCGCCGTCTCCGGGCTGTTGAGGTACTTCGGCCCCTGGTCCTCCTCGAGCAGGCGCCGCGCTCCGAACCCGACGACGTCGCCCGTGACGTCCCGGATCGGCCACACCAGGCGCCCGCGGAACCGGTCGTACAGTCCGCGGTTGCCCTGGCTCATGAGACCCGACGCGGTCAGCTCCGCCTCGGTGAACCCCTTGGCCCGCAGGTGGCGCAGCAGGTGGTCCCAGCCCTGCGGCGCGAAGCCGACCCCGAACTGCTCTGCCGCGGAGCGGTCGAACCCGCGCTCGGCCAGGAACTGCCGGCCGACGGCGGCCTCGGGCGTGAGCAGCTGCTCCGCGTAGTACGCGGCCGCGTGGCGGTGCGCCTCGAGCATCCGCTGCCGGCGCCCGGGCTCCTCCCCGGGACGGACCGTGCCGCCCTCCTCGTACCGCAGCTGCACGCTCACCCGGCCCGCGAGGTGCTCCACGGCCTCCGTGAAACCCAGCCCGTCGATCTTCTGCACGAAGGAGATGACGTCGCCGCCCTCGCTGCAGCCGAAGCAGTGCCAGTAGCCGACCTGCGGGCGGACGTGGAAGGACGGCGTGCGCTCGTCGTGGAAGGGGCACAGACCCTTGAGCGACCCGACGCCCGCGGGCTTGAGCGTCACGTGCTCGCCGACGACGTCCTCGATCCGGGCACGCTCGCGGACGCTCGCCACGTCCTCGCGTCGGATCCGGCCTGCCACGCCGTGAGTCTAGGGCCGCGGGCCGCGCTCCCGGCCGCCGTCCCGCACCATCCGCGCGTGCCACTCCGCGGCGCTGACGTCCGTCAACGACGCGACCTGGTCCACGACGACCCGCAGCCGCGCGGCGTCGTCGGGCGCCACGGCCCAGTCCGCCGCGAACGCTGGCTCGAGGGACGCGGGGGCCCGGTCGGCCACGACCTGCACGAGGTCCGCGATGACCTCCCGCTGCCGCCGGTAGAGGGGCTCGGACTCGCGCGGTGCCATGACGTACGCGACCGCGAGGCCCTTGAGCACGAGGATCTCCGCGACGGTCTCGCGCGGCACGACGAGCCGGGCCGCGTACCGCGTGAGCGGACCGGGGCCGTACCGCTCCCGGGTCGCGACGATCGCCGCGCCGCAGAACCGGCCGATGAGCTGGCTCGTCATGTCCTTGAGCGCGGCGAGGCCGCGTCGGCTGCCGTCGTGGCCCCGGACCCACTCCTCGGCGCGCCGCAGCCGGTCCATCGCGGCGAGGAGCTCCCCGTCCTCCGCCTGCCCCCCGAACCAGGTGCGCGTCTCGGCGAGCACGCGCGCCCGGGCGTCGTCGTCGTCGAGCACCTCCAGGGCGAGGCGCCCGCCGACGACGGCGTCCTCGACGTCGTGGACGCTGTAGGAGACGTCGTCGGCGAGGTCCATGACCTCCGCCTCGAGGCAGCGCACGCTCGCCGGGGCGCCCTCGCGCAGCCAGGCGAAGACCTCCAGGTCGTCCGCGTACACGCCGAACTTCCCCGACGGCGTGCCGTCCGGGCGTCGCGGCGCGTCGGCCGGGCCCCACGGGTACTTCACCGACGCGTCCAGGCTCGCCCGGGTGAGGTTCAGCCCGGCCGCCCGGCCCGTGGCCCGGTCCACGACCTTCGGCTCCAGCCGGGTGAGCAGGCGCAGCGTCTGCGCGTTCCCCTCGAAGCCTCCGATGCCCGCCGCCACCTGGGCCAGCGCGCGCTCCCCGTTGTGCCCGAACGGCGGGTGCCCCAGGTCGTGCGCGAGGCAGGCGGCGTCGACGACGTCGGGGTCGCACCCCAGCGCCTTGCCGAGCTCGCGGCCCACCTGCGCGACCTCGAGGGTGTGCGTGAGGCGCGTCCGGACGAAGTCGTCCGTCGCCGGCCCGAGGACCTGCGTCTTCGCGCCGAGGCGGCGCAGCGCGGCGGAGTGCACGATCCGGGCGCGGTCGCGCTCGAAGGGCGTCCGCCCCTTGCTCTTGGGGGCCTCGGCGCACCAGCGCTCGCGGTCCGCGGCCGAGTACGCGCCGACGGGCGGGCCGGTGACCGGCAGGCCGTCGGCGGGTGCGCTCACGCCAGCACCCTAACCAGCAGCGACGGCCCGGGTGCGGGCGAACCACGGCGCGGCGAAGTCGACGAGCGCACGCTGGTCCATGAGGTGCGCCCGAGCCGCCCCGACCGTGCCGGTCGTGACGCCGCCCTGTGCGGCGAACGCCTCGCCCAGCGCCACGAAGTCCTCGTCGTCGACCCACGGCTCCTCGAAGGTCACCCACTGCCGGCGCCCGCCGACCAGCAGCGGCGCGCCGTTGGCGAGGGTCCGCACCGGCAGCCCGGACCGCGCCTCCGCCAGGTGCAGGGACGTGTTCTTGTCGAAGCCGACGCCGAGCAGGAGCACCTGGGCGTCCTGGCGGTACAGCGCCGCGAGGGGCGACCCCTCGCCGACCGGGTCCTCGAGGCGGTGCTCCGCGAGGAGCTCCGCCGCGAGCGGTCCCCGGGCGACGAAGCTGCGGTGCGGGTGCGCGCTGCGCAGCGTCCCCGGGCGCGTGCGCAGCGCCTCGACGACGGCGCCCATCGTCCGGGTCGGCGTCCATGCCGGGTCGTACGCGGGCAGCGCGGCGCGGACGGCGTCCCAGGTGTCCTCCGGCACGCGCGGGTCACGGAGGTACGCCGGGTCGCACAGCTGCCAGGACTGGCTGGGCATGACGAGCGTGCCGTCCTCGCCGAGCACCGCCTCGAGCGCCAGGACGACGACCTGCTCGCCGCCGACCACCCAGCCCAGCGCGGACAGGCTCGTGTGCGCGACGAGCACCCCACCGGGGCGGACGCCGAGCGCGCGCAGGTCCGCGGCGAGGTCGTCGACGAGGACGGGTCGGGTCACGGGAGCCTCCAGACGGTGAGGGCCGGACCGGCCCCGGGGACGAGGGTGCGGCCGTCCGCGGCACGGACGGGTCCCGGTCCGTGGAGCGCCTCGGGCGGGCCGCCGCGCAAGAGCTCCGGCGGCAAGGGTGCGCCCGACCACGGCGCGCGGGCGGCGACGACGAGGACCCGCTCGTCGGCGGTCTCCCGCAGGTAGGCGACGACGTCGTCCTCCGCGAGCCACCAGCGCAGGCCGCCGTGCCGCAGCGCGCGCGAGCCCCGGCGCAGCCCGATGAGGGTCCGGTAGAGCGCGAAGGTCGCGTCGTCCCAGTCGTCAGGCCGGTCCCACGGCATCGTCACGCGGGCGTGCTCGCCCGTGGTACCGGTGGCGCCCACCTCGTCACCCGCGAAGATCATGGGCGTTCCGGGGTACGTGAGGAGCAGCCCGACGGCGACCTCGAGCATCGCCGGGCTCTCGACGAGCGTCCGGACCCGGGCGGTGTCGTGCGAGCCGAGGAGGTTCCACTGCGCGGCGGTCACGGTCCACGGCAGCACGGCGGCGAACTCGCGCATCGTGGCCACCGCGGCCCCGCCGGGGCGTCGGGCCCGCCGCACCGGCAGCCCGAGCACCGGCTGGTCGGTGCCCGCCGGGGCCGTCCAGCCCCACACCGGGCGGGTGAAGCCGTTGTAGTTCATGTTCGCGTGCCACCCGTCGCCGGGCAGGTCGCCGCTCGCGTCGTGGAAGTGCTCGCTGATGACGAGCGCGTCGGGGCGGACCGCTGTGGCCGTCCGTCGCACCCGGCGCGCGACGTCGTGCGTACGGTCCTGGTCGCGGTACCGCCCGGTCATGTTCGCGACGTCGATCCGCCAGCCGTCGAGGGCGAACGGCTCGCGCAGCCAGCGGCCGATGACGGAGTCGGGCCCGTCCACGAGCCGGTCGGCCAGCGCCGCGGAGGCGTGGTCGAGCTTGGGCAGGCTCGCGTGGCCCAGCCAGCCGACGTAGCCGTCCTCGGTCCACAGGTAGAAGGACGCCTCCTGGCCCGCCCGGTCCGCCTGGGCGCGGCGGAACCACTCGTGCCCCGCTCCGGTGTGGTTCGTCGTGAGGTCGCCCACGAGCCGCAGCCCGCGGGCGTGCACCGCCCGGGACAGGGAGACCAGCGCCTCGTCCCCGCCCAGCAGCGGGTCGACGTGGTCGAAGGTGCTCGCGTCGTAGCGGTGGTTGGACCGCCCGGGGAAGAACGGCGTGAGGTAGAGGACGTCCACGCCCAGGCGCTCGAGGTGGTCCAGCCGCTGCTCGATCCCGGCCAGGTCACCGCCGTACAGCTGCTGCCCCACCCCGGGGCCGGCGGCCAGCGGCTCGTCCCCCCAGGCGGCCGCGACCGCCCAGTCGGGCCACGGCCGGTCGACCCCGGAGCGCGCGAACCGGTCGGGGAAGACCTGGTAGACGACGGCGTCGCGGGCCCACTCGGGCGCGCCCGGGTGGACGGTCAGCCGGAAGTCCGCGGCGTCGGGGACGTCGCGGCCGTGCAGCCCGGTGCCGTTGAGCCAGCGGTATCCAGCGGGCTCGTCCAGCAGGAACCGGTACGGCGTGACCGGGTTGTGGACCTCGACCTCCGCCACGTACCAGCGCTCGTGCTCGTCCTCCCGGTCGAGCCGGGCGGGTGCGACCTCCGGCTCCCCGTCACGCACGGTCCGCAGGTGGACCGCTCGCGCGGTGGAGCCGGAGGGCACCCGGACCCGGACGGGCACGCGGTCCCCCAGCGCCGGCGTGCCCGCCGGGACGTACAGCTCGCTCCCGTCGTGGTGCGCCTCCGGGGAGCGGTGCCTCATCCCTTGACGGCGCCCGCGGTGAGACCGCCGACGATGTAGCGCTGCAGGAAGAGGAAGAGCAGGAGGACCGGCACGGCGGAGATGACGGCGCCCGCGGCGAACAGGCCCCACTGCGCCTCGAGCAGGTCCGAGACCCAGCCGTACAGGCCGACGGCGAGCGTCCAGTTGCTCTCGGACTGCAGCAGCACCCGGGCGATGATGAACTCGCCGAACGTCGAGATGAACGACAGCAGCGCCACGACGGCGAGGATCGGTGCGACCAGGCGCAGGATGATCGTCCAGTAGATCTGCGCGTGCGTCGCGCCGTCGATCTTCGCCGCCTCGTCGAGCTCCCGTGGCACGGTGTTGAAGAACCCGTACATGAGGAACGTGTTCACCCCGAGGGCGCCACCGAGGTACACGCAGATGACCGCGAGCTTGCTGTTCAGGCCGAGCGCCGGGACCACCGGGCCGAGGGCGATGAGCAGCAGGAAGATCGCCACGAAGGCGAGCATCTGCGGGAACATCTGGATGATGAGGAGCGCCGTGAGGCCCACGCGCCGGCCGGTGAACCGGAAGCGGGAGAACGCGTACGCGGCCGCGGCGCCCATGAGCACCGTGCCGACGGCGGTGACGCCCGCGATGAGCAGGGTGTTCCCGACCCACGTCCAGAAGCGCGTCGCGTTGAGCGCCTCGAAGTTGGCGGTGCTCACCGAGGCGAAGAGACTGTTGGACCCGGTCAGCGTGCCCCGCTCGGACAGCGCCGCGGAGAACACGTAGACGAGCGGGAACGCCGCGTAGACGACGCCGAGCACGCCGACGACGTGCCGCCACCCGAGCTCGCTGAAGTACCGGCCGGGCCTCATCCGCTTGTGGTCGCTGACCGTGGGCCGGTCGGTCGGGGTCCCGCTGCCGGTGGTCACCGCGGAGGTCTGGGTCGCCATGTCAGTTGATCTCCTCGAGCTGACGGGTCCGGCGGAACGCCAGGGCCGAGATGGTCGCGACGATGATGAAGACCACGATGGACAGCGCACTGGCGAGGCCGTAGTTGCGCGGAGCCGAGCCGTCGAGCCCGGACACGGAGTAGATCATCGTGATGAGGATGTCCGTGTGCCCGAGTGGCACCGAGGTGTCCGTGAACCGTGGACCGCCCTGGGTGAGCATGTACACGAGCGTGAAGTTGTTGAAGTTGAACGCGAACGAGGAGATGAGCAGCGGACCGGTCGAGACGAGCAGGAGCGGCAGGGTGATCGACCGCCACATCCGGAACCGGCCGGCACCGTCGATCTTCGCGGCCTCGGTGAGGTCCGACGGGATCGCCTGGAGGGCGCCCGTGCAGATGAGGAACATGTACGGGAAGCCGAGCCACAGGTTCACCCCGATGATCGACAGCTTCGCGAGCGTCGGGTCCGTCAGCCACGGGATCTCCACGCCACCGAGGATGACCGCGTTGACGAAGCCGAAGCGCCGGTTGAGCAGGCCCGCCCACAGCAGCGCGGCGAGGAAGCCCGGCATGGCGTACGGAAGGATGAGCAGCGTCCGGTAGATCTTCCGGCCGCGCAGCCGCGGGTCGTTGAACGTGATCGCGAAGAACAGCCCCAGCAGGAACGTCGTCAGCACCGACAGGAACGCGAAGGCGAACGTCCAGAGCAGGATCTTGACGAACGGGCCCGCGTAGCGCTGGTCGCTGAACGCCGTGACGAAGTTCTCGGCGCCGACGACGACGCGCCAGCCGACCGAGAGCTGCTCGCCGTCGGGTGAGACGAAGAACCCGTCCGGCGACGGGGAGTACACCGTGCCGTCGACGAGGCTCCGCATGACGTCCTCGTCCGCGTCGTACTCCAGCGCCGACCGGAAGACGTAGGCGTTCCGGGCGTCCTGCGTGCGCAGCGAGCCCTCCTCCGCGTCCGCGGAGATCGGCACGCGCAGGTTCGTGACCTCGTCGGCCCGCTGGAGGATCTCCTGCCGGTCCAGTACCGTGAAGCCCGGAACCTCGGTGGCGCGCCCGTCCGTCGCCACCCCGTCCTCGAGCGTCTGCAGGGGCTCCTCGGCCGTCCCGGCGCGCACGTCGCCGTCCCCGGTGACGATCGCGAGGCCGAGCTCGCCGTCCCGCTCGACGACCGTGACCTGGTAGGCGTCCGAGCCCTCTACCCGCCGCTCGTTGTCGATGAGGAGGAAGTCGATGGCGTCCTGCTTGGTCGAGTTGTGACCGTCGCCGTAGTTGGTGAACGCGACGAAGACCGTGTAGACGACGACGAAGATCTGGAACGCGAAGAGGAAGACCAGCCCGGGCAGGATGTACTTCATCGGCAGCGCGCGGCGCGAGAAGTAGACGTAGTTGACGGCGACGAGGATGACCACCATCGCGGCGAGGATCCCGTACGAGCCGATGCCCCAGGCCGCGAGCGCGATCCACACCCCGAGGGCGTTGACCAGCGCCATGAGGACGAGCTTCGCGAGGAAGCCCGGTCCGTAGCTCCGCGCATGGGACGTACCGGCCCGACGGGGCCGCGGGGAACCGGGGGTGCGGTCGCCGGGCGCCATCGCGTCGGCGGCCTCGACCTGCGGCGGGTGGGGGCTGCTCATCACTACCTCCGTGCGGGGTCGTCAGCGCAGCCGCTGGGCACCCGCGTCCGGTACGGAGCCGCAGCGGCGGCCGGAGGCGAGGGGCACGTCGTCGTGCGCCGTGCTCGCATCATGGCACCGCCCCGGCGGGTTCGGGGGGTCATGCGCGCGTAGCGCGCAACCGGTGTGCTCCGGTTGCGCGCCACGCGGTCGTGCTGTGCTCCGGGGAGCGGGTCAGGCGGCGTCGAGCGCGGCCTGGATGTCCGCGACCATCTGCTCCCAGGCCGCGGCCGGGTCGGCCGCGCCGGAGACGATCTGCGCCTCGGTCACGCCCCAGAACTCCCAGACCGAACCCATCTCGGGGATCGAGGGCATCGGCACGGCGTCCGCACCCACGGCGCGGAAGCCGGCCGTGATCGGGTCCTCGGACGCGGTGTCGGCGGCCGCGATGAGGGCCGGCGGACGGTCGCCGGCCTCGTAGAGCGCCAGCTGCGCCTCCTCCGTCGCCATGAAGTTGACGAGGAAGTCGTTGGCGAGGAGCGCGTTCTCGGACTGCGCCGAGATGTAGAAGCCCTGGACGCCGACGAACGGCTGCGCGGGCTGGTCACCCGCGGCGGGGATCGGGTCGATGGAGAGGTTCAGGCCCTCGAAGGAGGAGACCATCCACGGGCCACCGATGATGAAGGGGGACTCGCCGTTGGCGAACGCCTCGACGGCGACGTCGTAGGTGATGGCCGTGTCCAGGACGCCGGCAGCGCCCTGCTCCTGCAGCCACGTCGCGAAGGCCGTGCCGGCCTCGCCGCCGAGCGCGAGCTCGGGGGTGTAGGAGCCGTCCTCGTTCTGCACGAAGACCGGCGCACCGAACGACGTCTGGAACGGGTACATCGTGTACGGGTCACCCGTCTCACCCATCTGGATGAGGATCGGGTACGGGGTCCCGGCGGCCTGGCCGGCGGCGACGGCGTCGTCCCACGTCGCGGGCGCCTCGGCGGCGAGGTCCGTGTTGCGGATCAGGGCGATGTTCTCGACCGCGTAGGGCAGGCCGTAGACGGAGCCGTCCTGGGTGAAGGCCTCGAGCGCGACCTGCTCGAAGCCGTCCGCCGCGTCGCCGAGCTCGATCGGGGCGACGACGCCGTTGGCCGTGAGGCCGCCCAGCCAGTCGTGCGCGCCGACGGTGATGTCCGGGCCCTCGCCGGTCGGGACCTGGGCGAGGAAGTCCGGGCGGATGTCGTCGAAGTTCTTCTGCACGAGCTCGACGGTCGCGCCGGTCTCGGCCTCGAAGTCCGCGGCGGCGGCCTCGACCGCCGCCTGGCGGGTCTCGTCGACCCAGATCGTCAGGGTGCCACCGTCGCCCGCGGGCTCCTCCTCGGTGGTCTCCTCGGCCGTCGGCTCAGCGGCCTCCGGCTCCTCGGCGTCCCCGCCTCCGCAGGCGGACAGGGTGAGCGCGGCGCCCAGGGCGACCGCGACAAGCGGGATGCTCCGTCGCATCGTGGGTGTCTCCCAACACGAGTTTCTCCACCGGCTCGAACCCGGCGGCACCGCCTGGTCGAGCCCTGATGGCAGCGACGCTAACGGGGAGGCTCGCCGTGGTGCAAGCCGTTGCGGTAACTTTCATGCAACGCTTTCGTGACGAGGTGTCTCGGAACGAGGACCCACCACAAGGAGGTGTGCCGTGTCCTCTACGCTGCCGCACGTGCGGACCCGTCTGAAGGATCTCGCGGAGCAGGCCGGCGTCAGCACGGCCACGGTCTCGCGCGTCCTCAACGGCAAGGCCGGCGTCTCCTCGCAGACGCGCAAGGCGGTCCTCGCGGCGCTCGACGTCCTCGGCTACGAGCGCCCGGAGAAGCTGCGGACGCGGTCGGAGGGCCTGGTCGGCCTCATCGTGCCCGAGCTGACGAACCCCGTCTTCCCGGCCCTGGCCCAGTCCGTCGAGAACTCGCTCGCCGAGCGCGGCTTCACACCCCTGCTGTGCACGCAGTCACCGGGTGGGACCACGGAGGACGAGTACGTCGAGATGCTCCTCGAGCACGGCGTGGACGGCATCGTCTTCGTCTCCGGGCGGCACGCCGACACGACCGCCAGCAACGAGCGCTACCACCGCCTGCGCAGCCGCGGACTGCCGATCGTGCTGGTCAACGGCTACTCCGAGGGCATCGACGCGCCGGCCGTCTCCACCGACGACGCCGTGGCCGTCGAGCTCGCGCTGCGTCACCTCACCTCCCTGGGCCACCGGGAGATCGGCTTGGCCATCGGCCCGGACCGGTACATCCCCGCCCGGCGCAAGCTCGCCGCGTTCTCCGCCGCGCTGCGCCGTCGTGACCCCGCCACCGACCCGAGCCGGCACGTGGTCACGACGCTCTTCACGGTCGAGGGCGGGCAGGCCGCCGGGGGCGAGCTGATGGACTCCGGCCACACCGCCATCATCTGCGCCTCGGACCTCATGGCGCTCGGCGCCATCCGTGCCGCCCGCGCGCGCGGCCTGCACGTGCCCGACGACGTGTCGGTCGTCGGGTTCGACGACTCGCCGCTCATCGCCTTCACCGACCCGCCCCTGACCACGGTGCGGCAGCCGGTCGTGAGCATGGGCGAGGCCGCCGTCAGCGCCCTCGTGTCGGAGATCTCCGGCGAGCGGGTCCCCCGCTCCGAGCTGCTCTTCCACCCCGAGCTGATCGTCCGCGGGTCCACCGGCGCGGCGCGCCCCCGGCTGCCGCTGGCGGAGGCGGCCCCGGCCTGAGCCGGACGGGCCGGACGCACCCGGCCGCGCTGTCCCGACGCGCCCTCCTCGCCGCCCTCGCCGGCCCTCAGCCCACCCCGCACCGGACGGAGACCCCGTGACGCACACCGCCCCGAGCACCGCCTCCCTCACCCTGAGCCCGGTGCACGCCGCGACCGAGCAGGACGCGTGGTGGCGCGACGCGGTGATCTACCAGGTCTACCCGCGCTCCTTCGCGGACGCGGACGGTGACGGGGTCGGCGACCTGCCGGGCGTCACGGCGCGCCTGGACCACCTCGCGGAGCTCGGCGTCGACGCCGTCTGGCTCTCCCCCTTCTACCGCTCTCCCCAGCGCGACGCCGGGTACGACGTCGCCGACTACCGCGACGTCGACCCGCTCTTCGGCACGCTCGCGGACGCGGACGCGCTCCTGGCCCGCGCCCACGCGCTGGGCCTGCGCGTCGTCGTCGACCTCGTGCCGAACCACACCTCCTCCGAGCACCCGTGGTTCCGCGCCGCGCTCGCCGCGGCGCCCGGCGGCCCGGAGCGGGCCCGCTACCTCTTCCGGGACGGGCGGGGCGCGACCGGTGACGCCCCGCCGAACAACTGGACCTCGGTGTTCGGCGGGCCTGCCTGGACCCGGGTCACCGAGCCCGACGGCACTCCGGGCCAGTGGTACCTGCACCTGTTCGACTCCAGCCAGCCGGACCTGGACTGGTCGAACCCCGAGGTCCGCGCGGAGCTCGAGGACGTGCTGCGGTTCTGGCTCGACCGCGGCGTCGACGGCTTCCGCGTCGACGTCGCGCACGGCCTGGTCAAGGCGCCCGGGCTGCCCGACTGGGACGGCACGACGGCGATGATCGACGGCGGCCACGACGGCCCGCTCGGCTCGGAGGACGGCGCCACGGGTGCCGGCAGCGCGGGACCCATGTGGGACCAGGAGGAGCTGCACGACATCTACCGCTCCTGGCACCAGGTCCTCTCCCGGTACGACGGTGACCGCGCGCTGGTCGCGGAGGCGTGGGTCGAGCCGATGTCCCGCCTGGCGCGGTACGTCCGGCCCGGCGAGATGCAGCAGGCCTTCAACTTCGCGTTCCTCACGACGCTGTGGTCGGCGCCGGACCTGCGCGCCGTCGTCACGGAGTCCCTCGTGGCGAACGACGAGGTCGGCGCCCCGACGACCTGGGTGCTGTCCAACCACGACGTCGTCCGCCACACCTCGCGGCTGGGGCTGGCGGTGCCCGGCTCGCGGCCGAACGGGATCGGCACCACCGACCCCCAGCCCGACGAGGAGCTGGGCCTGCGTCGCGGGCGCGCCGCGTCGCTGCTCATGCTGGCCCTCCCGGGCTCGGCCTACGTGTACCAGGGCGAGGAGCTCGGCCTGCCCGAGCACACGACCCTGGCCGACGACGAGCGGCAGGACCCGGCGTGGTGGCGCTCCGGCCACACCGAGCGGGGTCGCGACGGGTGCCGCGT